>MWJR01000220.1 GCA_002127415.1 Calditrichaeota bacterium AABM5.125.24 | reverse complement strand
GGTATCCCCTGGGCAAGGGTGGCGTCGAAGCTGTTGGTCGGCGAAAGACTGGCGGCGATGGATCTTCCTGACGATCCCAAACCTGATCACGTCTCGGTCAAGGCGGTCAAATTCCCATTTGCCCGTTTCGACAGGGTCAGCTACTTCCTGGGCCCGGAGATGCGCTCGACCGGCGAGGTGATGGGGATAGCAGCCAGCTTCGGTGAAGCCTTCGCTAAAGCGCAGGCGGCGGTTGAAGCGCCTCTTCCTGAGAGGGGAGGGGTTTTCGTCAGTGTAAACGACCGCGACAAGGGGCGTGTAGTGTCGATCGCCCGTGAGCTGACCCGACTTGGCTTCCAGCTCTGGGCCACCTCCGGCACACACCGGAAGCTGCAGATGGAGAATATCCCCTCCATGCCAATCTACAAAGTAAACGAAGGCCGACCGAACGTGGTCGATCAGATGAAAAACGACCTGATCCATCTGATTGTCAACACCCCTCTCGGAAAGGAATCACACTACGATGAGCGCGCTGTGGGGGAAGAGGCTTACCGCCTCGGCATCCCGAACATAACCACCCTGTCAGGCGCATCGGCCGCGGTGCAGGCTATCGCCGAAGCCAGACGAAACAAACCCGGTGTTCGACCACTCCAGGATTACTACCGATAATGTTACCGGACAAGCTATAATCCGATTGACTTCCTGAACGGCTCAAGAAGTGTTTTTCTGAAAACAAAGCACGGGTGCTGGCTGATGCCGCCGTCAGCCCTCCGCTACTGACAGCCTAAACCTTTAGAACTTCGAACAATAATCTCACCTTTTTCTTCGGCAATTTCTAAAGGCCAGTGGGCGATAATGGATTCGAACCATTGCCCTCCTGCTTGTAAGGCAGGCGCTCTGAACCAACTGAGCTAATCGCCCAAAAAACCTGCTTCCGGCTAAAGGCAGCCGATATAGACCGCCAACCCGTAAACAGGTGGGGCGGGACTCAGCCTGCCCCTGCGAAGGCAGGGCAAGCCCCAGCGAAGGCTGGGGGTGCCCGCCTTCCCTGATTCAGAACACCTGTTGTTCACCACCAGCCCGCCAACTGAATCCAGGTCGCTTACCCCCCACAGTATTAACCCGGTTTGCCTCGCGATCCGGTTCTTTTTACCTTCCCTCTGGTGAAGATCGCCACCGGAAAGATTACCAGGTAACCGAACAGGAGTATCAGCGGCGCAACGCTGCGGGAGAGCGGGTTGTCCCAGGGCCCGACAGACAGCAGGATATAACCGACGACCAGAACCACCACCCCGATCAGAAAGATAACCAGATTTCGGCGGCCGAATTCTATAGGCGGTAAAAGATGCTGCTTCGTTGTGTCTCTCTTCTTCATAACTTTATAATATACTGCCTGTGCCCTTAAAATAAAAGCCCCAGACCTATCCCGATACTTCGCCCAGACGTTTCGGTGTTGTCCGAAGTGTTTATTATGTTTATATTTGCAGAGTAGGCTTTTCAGTAAGTTAGCAAGTTAGCAAGTTATATAAAGTTTACAAGTTTAGAAAAATAACCTTGTAACTTGGAAACTTGCAAACTCGAAAGAGAATTACCATTGAAACCCGGCCTGGACGTTAACCTCTTCTATCTCGCTTTCGCTGCCTATCTCATTGGATTTCTGGTCTTCAGCCTGTATGCATCCCTGAAGGCCGGATTCTGGCATCGTCTTGGCAGCGGAGTGATGATTGCCGGTTCTTTGCTGCACAGCGCCGCCTTTGTAACACGCTGGATCCTTTCAGGTCATATCCCGCTGTCAAATATGTATGATTATCTGTCCGCAATGAGCCTGATGGCGGTGTTGACGCTGCTGTTCGTATATTACCGCTACCGACGGCCGGTAATCGGTTCATTCATCTCGCCGGTGGTGCTTATGTTGATGGTCGCAGCAGCCTTGTTGCCCAAGGAGCTTGACCGTTCACTGATGCCGGCTCTGCAGAGCGTATGGCTGAACATCCACGTATCACTCGCGGCGCTGGGCGCCGGATGCTTCCTGGTCGCATTCGCTATCAGCTCTATATACCTCCTCAGACGTTATAACCCGGACGAGGCCAAGAATGTTCCTAAGTCAAAGGCGGTTCGTCTGACGATAGCGTGCCTGGCAGGCATCCCGGTCGGATTGGCCGTTATCGCTTCGGTGATCGGTCTGACTCCCCCCTCGCCCGAGTCCAGGATCGGTCAGTTTGGCGATGGATTTAATGCAGGCAGCATCTTCATTCTCCTCGGGATCGGGTTCATCCTGGGGATAATCCTGTTGACCCTGTTGTGGCCGCGAGGCGGGCGGACTCAGAGCGGGTTCGGCGGATGGATGTTCATTGCGGTAACCGCCGCTTTCCTGTCTGGCGGGCTGGTCGAAGAGGGGCTGCTCCGCACAGGCTGGCTGATCCTGACTCACAGCTTCCCGGCAATGGGAGCCGGTCAACCTGTGAAGTCGGCCTGGCTCATCTTCGAGTTCTTCGGTGCAGCATATCTGGTGGGACTTCTGCTCTCGCCGGTGCTGCTGCCACTTTTGGCCAGAGCCGGGCGCGCTTCATCCGACCGCCTGACCCCGAGTCTCGACCTGCTCGACGAGATCAGCTATAAGGCGGTCTCACTCGGCTATCCCCTTTACACCGTTGGAGCCCTGTTCGCCGGTGCTATCTGGGCGGAACAGGCCTGGGGGTCGTTCTGGAGCTGGGATCCAAAGGAGGTGGGAGCCCTGATCGTATGGCTGTTCTACTCCGGATACCTCCACGCCCGTTATCAGCGCGGCTGGAAAGGCGCCCGGGCGGCGATGTTGGTGGTGGCAGGATTCCTGATGGTGCTGCTGTCCTTCTTCGGCAACTATTTCTTCGGTGGATTGCATACGTATATATAATACTGTATATATATAGGGTAGCACATCCCGAAGGGTCGGGACTGGCACCGGGCATTCAGGTATAATTTGAATCGAGAATCACAAATAACTATGCTATATCCAGGATGGAGGACAGTCCCTAATCTTCGGGACGCCCCACCAGTTCATCTGAGCTGTTCAAAGGCCCTTACCCTGATCCTGGCACTCGTGCTGTTCTGCGGAGGGCTGGAACCCGCTGAAGCGGCGTCCTTCGGCAAGAACAATGTCCAATACACTCACTTTCGCTGGAAGTATCTCACCACCGAACACTTCGATATCTACTATAACCATGGCGGACGACAGGTGGCCGACTTCGTGGCCGAAGTGGCTGAGGAGGCCTATCGTGAACTGGCTCAGAGGTTCAGCTATACCAGCGAAACCGATGAACCCATAATCCTGATAACCTACCAGTCGCACAACGACTTTGAGCAGACCAACGTCAATATCGGCACCACAGACGAGAGTACCGGCGGCTTTACCGAATTCCTGAAGACTCGGGTGGTGGTGCCTTTTGAAGGTGATCACGAGAAATTCCGCCACGTCATTCACCACGAGCTGACCCATGCCGTAATGCTGAATATGCTCTACGGTCAAGGTTTCGGCGCCATCGTATCCGGCCTTTCACAAGCCAGGATACCACTTTGGTTCATAGAAGGACTGTCGGAACATGAATCGCACGGCTGGCTGGACCCCGAGACCGAGATGATCCTGCGCGACGCGGTGGTCAACGACTTCCTTCCAGAGATCAATCAGCTCGGAGAATACGGCTACCTCGGCGTCTATAAGTGCGGGCAGTCGATCCTCTACTGGATCGCCTGGCGTTACGGTGAGGAGAAGATTGGAGAGATACTCCACCAGGTAAAGAGATTGCACGATTTCGACCGGGCTCTGAAGGCATCAATCGGATTGGACTATAAAGAGCTCTCCAAGCGGTGGCGGAGGTTCCTGCAGGAGCGATACTGGCCGCAGGTGGCCGAGATGTCGCCACCCGACCGCATCGCCCACCAACTGACAGACCACGAGAAGGAGTTCTGCTATGTGAATAACAGCCCGGCACTCTCCCCAAACGGTGAATGGCTGGCATTTCTGTCCGACCGGACGGACTACTTCGACATCTATCTGATGAACACGCTTGACGGCAGGGTTGTCAGGCGATTGGTGCGCGGGCAGCGAACAGGCCGATTCGAGGAGCTTCACTGGCTGAGGCCCGGGATCACCTGGTCCCCCGACGGCACAAGAATTGCGCTGTGCGCCAAGGCTGGCGAGATGGATGCCCTCTACATTATTGAGGCCGTCAGCGGCAAGATGCTAAAGACAATGTCTTTCGAATCAGATGCCCTGTTCAGCCCATCCTGGTCCCCTGTGGGAGAGCGGGTTGCTCTGGTCAGGGTTCTTGGCGGGCACAGCGACATCGCAATTGTCAACCTCAACACCGACCGGCTCGAACTGGTCACCGACGATCTCTACGATGACGCCGATCCCTCCTGGTCACCGGATGGGGAAAAGCTGCTGTTCACATCAAACCGGGGAGCCGAGTTGGGCGAGGATTATACCCCCGGCAAGACGTTGTTCGGATACCCGTATGACGAGTTTGATGTCTATGAAATTGACCTCGAGACCAGGGAGCTGAACCGGCTGACCGACGACCGCTTCGTGGAACGAACCCCGCTATGGACACCGATTGAGAATACCATCCTCTACGTCAGCAACCGCAGCGGGGTCTATAATATCTACCTCCACAACCTCAAATCCGGCGAGTCTCATTCAATCACCAACATGGTAACCGGCACGTTCCAGCCAAGCATCGCCTGGAACAGCCGGGCACTGGCCTTCACCACCTACTTCAACAACGGATACGACATCTATATGTTGAATGACCCGTTCAGCGAATTGCAGCAGGTGGCGGCTTTAGAGATACAGGAACCGGAGAAGATTGTGCCCTCCGAAGAGAACGCCTCACAGCTCAGCCTGGGCGCTGCCGATTACAGCCATTTCGTGTTCAACCGGCTGTTCGATGAGCCTGAGGAAGTCGAAGAGGAACCGGAGGACACAACCACCGCGGTTGTCCGCTCCAGATCTGAAGACGGAAGCTATCCCAGCGAGGACTACCGGGCCCGGCTCACCCCGGATATGATCCTGGTCAACGCTTCATACGACCCCTACTTCCTGATGCAGGGCTCCGGGCTGATTATGTTCACCGATGTTCTGGGCAATCACCAGATCTACGTCACTGCCGACCTCAACCGCTCGACCGAATACAGCAACCTGTTCTTTATGTATCAGTATCTGGCACGGAGGGTGGATATAGGCGGAGGGTTTTACCACTATGCCTATCCGTTTTACGGCACGATCACCGACTGGCTCGACCGGAACTGGGCCTTCTTCCTGATGGGCTCCTACCCGCTCAACCGCTTCAATCGGATCGAGTTCGGGACCGAATGGATGGTGGTGGAACGGTCGGTACTCGGTAGTTTTCTCGACCCTTGGCCAAAAGGCTCACGGCTTGAGACCCTGCTGCCGCACCTGGGCTATGTGCACGATACCTCTGTATGGCGCAGCTACACCGAACCGACCAATGGAGGGCGATGGCGAGTGGACGGCTCCTGGGGCCCCGGAATAGGCTTTACGACTCTATCGTTCGACTGGAGACGATACTTTGTCTACCGCAAGGACTACACCTTCGCCTTCCGTCTCAGCGGCGCCGGTTCCCAAGGGGATAATCCGCAGCGGTTCTTCGTCGGGGGGATGATGAACTGGATCAATCCCCGCTTTGACAACCCGGAGGATGGGTTGTTGCTTGACGACATACAGGATATCTATTTCTCCAGCTTCATCACACCGCTGCGTGGGGTCGGTTATTACAGACACAGTGGAACGCGTTACATACTCAGCAACTTTGAATTCCGCTTTCCCTTTATCAAACATCTTATGTTCGGATGGCCGCTGCCGATATATCTCCGAAATGTCCGCGGAGCCCTGTTCTACGACCTGGGAACCGCCTGGGTTCCCAGAGACCTCGGCTCCCAGCTCATACCCGACCAGGGGAATTGGTCGAGCGGTTTCGGCTTCGGTGTCCGACTCATCGTCCTCGGTCTATTTCCCTTTGAATGGGATTTGGCCTGGTCACCCGAGGAGAATTATAGACCGAGGCACTACTTATCGCTGAATTTCGGGTTTTAAGGGCGGTCAAGCGATGGCAGTCGTGGTTGTCCCAACCGCGACAGTCGGGCTTGAGACAAGCCCGACTACGTTAGTCATAATTCTTCCTTCACTGCTTCAACACGTGCAGACAGAACGGATCACCTGCAGGCACGCATTTCTCGATTACATAGTCCAGTTCCGGGTTTAATCCCTTCACCAGCGCCCGTTCCATCGAGGTATGTGCAGCGCAGATCCGGGCGTCCTCAAACGGATACGGGCACAGTGGAACCATAATGGCAACCCGCTGGTCGGTGAATTCGGTGACCTCACCCTCCGAGCGCATATTGTTGAACACCTTTATCAGGTAGAGTCCCACCTTTTTGATATCCCACGGTTCCCCATCCTTCCGCACCTTGTGAGCCACCTCACGACCGTAAGCGCTGCTGACATCCCGTATCAGTTGCAGCCCCTCTTCGCCATATCTGTCATGGATGGCCTCGTAGAGCCCCTTGATGCGGGTGAGGAGCCCCTTCAGGACCCCGCGATACCGGTCGTCCAGCGGTATTTCGTCGATGTGAACGTCTGGCGGTAGTTTTATCATCTTTTACACAAATATATTACACCTGGTTTCTATGAAACCGTGTTACTATAACTCTGCTTGTAAGTCCTTTCCCAAAGTAATGGGTAGTCGTGGTTGTCCCAACCGCGACAGTCGGGCTTGTCTCAAGCCCGACTACATCGTTGATTTTTCCCGATTTCAACGAAACCGGACTACTCTATCTGTTTCTTCAATAACGCTACGAAGTTCAGGGCCTCGACAGGTGATATCTTGTCCGGGTCAACCTCGGCAAGCAGGTCGCGCAGTCTCCGCTCGACCGGGTCAAACAGGGACAGCTGAGCGATGTGACGAGCCGGGCTTCGCGGCTCAGGTTCAGCACCCTGTGCCTCAGGTGGATGAACCGGAGTCAGGTCGTTGGTCTCCAGGTTAGCCAGCACCTCACGGGCCCGGTTGACCACGTCCGGCGGCAGCCCGGCCATCTGCGCCACGTGGATGCCGAAGCTTCGGTCGCAGCCACCGGGGATGATCTTGCGCAGAAAGACCACCCGACCCGAATACTCACGCACCGACACATTACGGTTCTGGACCCCCGGCAGGTATCTCTCCAGATCGACCATCTCGTGGAAGTGTGTGGCGAACAGGGTTCTGGGCCTGAGACGCTTGTTCTCGTGCAGGTATTCGACAATCGCCCAGGCCAGGCTCAGCCCGTCGAAGGTCGAGGTTCCACGACCGACCTCGTCGAATAGCACCAGCGACCTCGGGGTCGCATTGTTCAGGATTGAGGCGGTCTCCTGCATCTCGATAAGGAAGGTGGATTCGCCACCGGCCAGGTTGTCGAGCGCTCCGATACGGGTGAAAAGCTTGTCCACTACCCCGATGCGGGCCCGTTTGGCAGGCACGAACGACCCCATCTGAGCCAGTATCACGGTCAGCCCAACCTGCCGGAGATAGGTCGATTTACCGGCCATATTCGGCCCGGTGATAATCAGGATCCGCATTCCGTCGCCGCCCAACTCCAGGTCATTCGGCACAAACTCCTCCCCCGGCGGCATCATCCTCTCGACCACCGGATGACGGCTCTCCTTCAGCGCAATCCGGTCGTCCTCTTCAAGCTCGGGCCGGCAGTAGTTCTCCTCTACTGCCAGAACCGCCAGCCCGCACAGGACGTCCAGCTCGGCCAGCACACGGGCGTTATCCTGTATTTCCCGCGACATCTTCAGCGTCTCGGCGACCAGCCCATGGTAGATATCACCCTCCAGCTTGCAGACCTTCTCTTCGGCGCCGAGCAGCTTCTCCTCGTATTCCTGCAGCTCAGTTGTGGTGAACCGCTCGGCAGCTACCAGCGTCTGTCGGCGGATGTATCGCTCCGGGATCTTGTCAAGATGAGACTTGGTCACCTCGATGTAGTATCCGAAAACCCGATTAAAGCCGACCTTCAGCCTGGGGATGCCGGTGCCGGCGCGCTCCTGGCGCTCGTAGTCCTCCAGCCACGATTTCCCGCCGCGAGCGATCTGGCGCAGCTCATCGACGCGCGAGTCGAACCCCTCCCTGATCATCCCCCCTTCGGTCGTCGAGAGGGGCGGCTCATCAACCAGCGCTTCCTCGAGACGGCTGCGCAGCTCCGGCAATGGATCTATCCGACCGGCCAGCGACTGAATCAGGTGGCTGCCCAGGCTCTCGAGGCTGTGGCGGTAGTCCGGAAGGATGCCAAGCGTCTCCCGCAGCGCTGCCATATCACGGGCTGACCCGCGACCGGTGGCCAGCCGGGCCAGATAGCGCTGCAGGTCGCCGGATCCCTTCAACATGTTCCGCAACTTATCGCACACTTCCGGCTTCCGGATCAGCTCCTCAACCGCATCCAGACGCTCGTTCAGCAGCGCCCTGTCGGTCAGCGGCTCCAGAAGACGGTTGTAGAGCAGCCTCCTTCCGGCGGCGGTCATGCTCCGGTCGATGACCGCGAACAACGTCGCCCGAGGGTTGCCCGACAAGGATTCAGTCAGTTCGAGGTTGCGGCGGGTGTTGGCTTCCATATAGAGGCGTCCGACCGCTTCAGCCAGAGAGAGACTGGTGAGGTGGGAGGCCTCGGTGTGAAGGTTCCCCTTAAGGTAGTGCAGCAGTGCCCCGGCAGCCGATACCGCCAGGTCAAGGTGTTCGAGCCCGAAACCCTTTAGACCTATTGTGCCGAAGTGGTCGAGCAGGGTCTTGCGGGCGAAACTCGGCTCCCAGACCCAATCCACCAGCCTGGTGATAATCGGCTGTCCTGTTGTTCCCGACGGCGCGGGCCCGACCTCCTGACTGCTCTCCAGAACCACCAGCTCAACCGGGTCGATCTGACCGGCAATCACGCTCAGGTCATCGGCGGTAAATTCACCGGCGGTGAACTCACCCGTGCCGACATTCGCCCAGGCATAGCCCCACCGCTCCCTGCCCCGGATGAGAGCCGCGATCCTGACCGCGCCGGGGTCTTCTCTATCCACCACCGCCGGGTTGGTTCCGGCGGTGACAATCCTGACCACGTCCCGCTTGACCAGCCCTTTGGCCTGTTTCGGGTCTTCAACCTGCTCGACAATCACCACCCGCCGGCCGGCATCGACCATACGGGTCAGGTAGCTGTCAAGCTGATGATAGGGAAAGCCGGCCAGCGGCACCTTCGCCACCTTCCCGTGAGCGCGTGAGGTCAACCGCAGACCGAGCAGTTCGCTGGCCGCCTTCGCATCGTCATAGAACATCTCGTAGAAATCGCCCATCCGGTAGAACAGAACTGCATCCGGATAGCGACGCTTGATGGCCATATACTGCTCGAGCATCGGCGTTCGCTCGCCCCTGGGTCGGTTCACGTCTCTATTCCCGGTCTATATTGACTTCCACGCCTCATCTCCCACAGGCGAAGCCACCTCACAGCCTGGTTCCAGGCGTCGAAATATGCCACCACAAGCCCCGGCACTCCGTCGATAAAACCCCCCTTGAAGATAAACCTTCTGATAAACCTGAAGACCGGCCTTACACCGGATTTCCAGACCAACTCCACCCCGGCTATGGATTGGTTCAACTGGAACAGGCGCTGAGCCTCATAATCGGCGTAGAAGACTCCTTTGCGGGTCAGGTCGTCAAGAGTGCGGTATGGGAAGTGTTCAAGCGGCTCACTCAATCTGCCGACGGTTCCCTCGACC
>MWJR01000084.1 GCA_002127415.1 Calditrichaeota bacterium AABM5.125.24 | reverse complement strand
CCTGCCTGGGGCGCATCAACGGGCCATCGAGCAGCACCCGGCTGTCACCGAAGGTCTCCTTGGTGCTCGCGCCGGTCGTGAAGTCGAAGTAGTCGGCGATAAGATTGGTGCCGGCATGAAGGAGCAGACCCCCCAGAACCGCAGCCGCGAAAAACAGCGGCCGCAGGAAACCCTGTTCAAAATATGCCAGAGCCGAACCTAACAGGACCGGTGTGATGGAGGCGGTAAACGAAAACGGCCGCGTTGCCTGAAACCACAGACTGAAGGCGGTTCGCTCAGTTTGGTTACTCACTTTGAATTGCTGTTTTTATGACCTAACGGTAGATCGGGCACTCCTTCCCGGTTGGAATCCGCTCGGACAAGAGTGTCCGAGCTACTTTAGAGACTGGTTGTGCTGTCGCACCCGCCTTTATCAGTGCACAGCAATAGCCAATAGATGAACTCAATTAACTTAACGAACTTAATATAATACACCTTGCAACCGTATGATATATGTATTTTATTATAACAAGGAAAATTTCTTTGTTTATAACAGCGCTTGAAAGAAATCTCGTTCAAGAATGTTGTAGTCTGGGTTGTCCTCAACCCCGACAGTCGGGGCTGAGACAGCCCCGACTACTGCCAAGTTTACGAAAACACTTTTATCATTGTTCTGATAACAGAGAGTAAACCAGGGGAGACATAAATGAACCCCGCACAACGTGTGGCAATATACCCCGGCACCTTCGACCCCATAACCAACGGTCACGTTGACATTATCAAACGAGCGGCGCCGCTGTTCGACCGCGTCATCGTTACCCTGGCTGTAAACAGCGAGAAGCGACCGCTGTTCAGCACCGAGGAGCGGCTCGAGATGATCCGCCGTTCGATCGAAGGGATACCGGGTGTCGACGTTGACCGGTTCAGTGGATTGGTGGTTGATTACGCTCATCAGGTTGGGGCCTCGGTCATCATCCGCGGTCTCAGGGCGGTCAGCGATTTCGAATATGAGTTCCAGATTGCCCTGATGAACCGGAAACAACGACGCGAGATAGATACCGTGTTCCTGATGCCGGACGAAAAATATACCTATCTCAGCTCGAGCATCGTCCATGAGGTGGCCAGAAACGGCGGAGCCATAGAGGCCTTCGTCCCGCCGTTCGTGCGGGAGATGCTGGCCGAGAGATACAAAGTCGATAAATAGTCGGGTCTTAATAGAAGGACGGATGAAGAGCCTTTACATATCATCTACTGAGCCGCGCAGCGGCAAGAGCATGGTTGCCATCGGGCTGATGAAGCTGATCCAGCAGCGGATCGACCGGGTCGGTTACATCAAGCCAATCGGAAACGTATCCGACGGTGCCGGTGATGACGACGTCGAGCTGGTGCGGCGCCTCTTCAAGCTTGAGACGCCGCCTGAGATCATCAATCCACTAAGCATCGAGCAGGCACGACAGATACTGGCAGACGGCGGCGAAGATGAGCTGTTAACCAGCGTCTTGCGCGCCTATAACCAGGTGGCAGACCAGGCGGATGTGGTGGTTGTGGAGGGAACCGACTACAAGGGAGCTACAGCGGCGCTTGAGCTCGACATTAACGCCCACATATCAAAGACCCTTGACGCCCCTGTGCTGATGGTGGCCAGTGGTGCGGAGCGCAGCTCCGATGAGATAATCGCCCAGGTTACGGTCGCCAAGGAGTCGTTCGACGAGAAGGGTTGCGATTTTATAGGCGTTGTAGTCACAGGGGTCGAAAAGGGTATTCATCAGCGCATCCAGACCACGCTCGAACAGCAGCTGTCCCGCCACGGTATCGATCTGCTGGGTGTGATCCCTTACGATCCGGTCCTGGGACGTCCGCGTTTAGGGGAGGTGGCACGCAAGATAGGTGCCCGGGTGATGTTCGGTCATGAGTTCCTGCACAACCTGGCCTCAACCCCTCGCGTGGCGGCGATGACCATCGGCAACGCCATCGAACGCCTGAAGGAAGGGATGTTGTTGATAACCCCCGGCGACCGGGAGGATATGCTGCTGGCGGCGATGGTATCACGCGTCGCCACCACCTATCCCAACATCAGCGGCATCATCCTGACCGGCGGACTCGATCCGGTAGAATCTGTCAGAAAGCTCATCGGGGGGTTGAGCGGCTTCAATATACCCATCCTGCAGGTGCCTTACGACACGTTTGAGACGGCAGTGCGGGTCAGCCAGATGCCGGTCTCAATGTATGCCGGTGACACCCAGAAGGTCGAACGGGTTTACCGGGCGGTGAGGCAGTGGGTTGGCGAGGAGAAAATCTTCCACCTGCTTGAGCTGGAACGGCAACGTAAGACCACACCTCTGGTCTTCCTGAACAGCCTGCTGGAGAGGGCACGGAAGAACCGCAAGCGAGTCGTTATGCCTGAGGGAAGCGAGGAACGCACCCTAAAAGCCGTCTCCAGGGTTATGGACGACGGGGTGGCTGACATGATACTTATCGGTGATGAGGATGAAATCCGGGAGGCTGCCAACCGCATCGATGCAAAGATAGACCACGCCACCATCATTAATCCGGTCACCAGTGAGGCACTCGACCGTTATGCCGAATCGTATCACCAGTTACGCAAACACAAGGGGATCACCCTCGATCACGCCCGCGATGTGATGACCGATCCGATCTACTTCGGAACTATGATGGTCCAGTTAGGTGAGGCTGATGGGCTGGTCTCAGGAGCAGTTCATACCACACGGCACACAATCTCCCCGGCTTTTCAGATAATCAAGACCGGGCCGGGGATATCGCTGGTCTCGAGTGTCTTCCTTATGTGCCTGGAGGACCGGGTGCTGGTTTACGGTGACTGCGCCATCAACCCAGACCCGACCGCCGAACAACTGGCCGATATAGCCATCTCATCGGCCGGCACAGCTCGGACCTTCGGGTTTGAGCCGATGGTGGCGATGCTCTCCTATTCGACCGGCGAATCCGGTGTGGGACCGGATGTGGAGCAGGTCAAGCAGGCTACCGAGCTCGTCCGTCAGAGAGACCCGGAGCTGAAGGTTGAAGGGCCCATCCAGTATGACGCAGCCATCTCCCCTGACACCGCCCGCGCCAAGATGCCGGAGAGCGTTGTCGCCGGGAGGGCCAATGTTTTTATCTTTCCCGACCTGAACTCTGGCAACACCGCCTACAAGGCGGTGCAGAGGTCGGCCAGAGCTGTCGCGGTGGGGCCGGTCCTGCAGGGGCTGGCCAAACCGGTCAACGACCTTTCCCGCGGATGCTCGGTTGAGGACATAGTTTACACCATCGCCATCACCGCAATACAGGCGCAAGGTGTATAGTTGGCAATTTGGGGTAGGGGCGAAGTTAAACTTCGCCCCTACTGTTCGGTGATTTAACGAGAGTGAATCACCTACTGAGGAGAATAGATGCCCACCTACGAATACCAGTGTCTCGACTGCGGGCACAAGGTTGATTATTTTCAGTCGATGAGTGAACCGCCGCGCACTGTCTGTCCTCGCTGTCGGGGACGTCTGACCAGGCTGGTCTCAAGTGGTGCGGGGCTGATATTCAAGGGGAGCGGTTTCTATATCACTGATTATAAACGGAGGGATGAGGCCAAGCCAAGCGACGACGATGGCGGTCGAGAAGGGGAAAAGGAAGGAGCCCCTCCACCAGAAAAGGAGAAGGCCGACAGTAGTGAATGACTATCATTCTCAAACACGAAATCCGAAATTCGAAATCCGATTCGGCAACCGCCGGATCGATACTGGAGAGCTAATGCAATGAAGAAGATGATATTCAAAACGATGGGAGATCTGAAGAAGATGATCGATGTATTTGAGAAGCACAATCTCGAATACTCCTGGTATTTTATGGACAAGGTCCACGAGTTACACCTCGGTGACACTCGCACCGACCACGTGAAGATGATGCTCAAGGATATCGGATGCACCATCCCTTTCAAATGGGGGGACTACTACTGGTGATCGGCGTTCGTCCCCGGGCTAAAGTGTGATGGCAGGGGCGCGATCCCTGCTTACGCAGGGACAGGCTTATCGCGCCCGATACGGGCGTCATAAATGCCGTCCCTACCTGAAAATATCCCAAAGCCCAAAGCCTGAAGCCCAAAACTGGCACAAATCAGCATACGGAGTGGAAATGAAGATACCGCGGGAATTGCCACAACCCATTTTCGTTCGTCCGAATGACTACGTATCGCTTCGCGGCACCGACTACATCATCCGGCGCAACGAGTTCGGACAGATGGTCAAGGTAATCGGCAGGGTGGCGCGCAAGCTGCCGGCGGAGAGGGACATCCTATGGGCGCTCAAGTCTCATAGACCGGTTGCATACTGGGGAAATAAATACTTTATGTATGAGCGGATCGATGAGGAGATTGTGTCTGAGATTATGGAGCAGATCTGGGAGGCGGATAAGCGGCGGGGGATCTCCAGGCCCGACCAGTCAGACCTGGAAGATAAGGTTTATGATTACTAATTATCTTACGACGAGCCGGGTTCTTGGGCCCGGCCGGCAGCCAGCCGGGTTAACTCCGGGTTTAATCCCGAAATCCAAAAGCCCAAAGCCTGAAGCCCAAAGCCTACCTCACAAGCGTCATCTTCGCCATCCTAACCTCCCCCCCCGCCTCCAGCCGCGCTATGTAGATGCCGGAGGGCATACCAAATATGTAGGGGCGTCCGACAGCTGCCGGATGCACCATCGTAATGAACATAGTGAACCAGATGTTGATGGTCTCAGACTTTCTGGCGAACCGCCTTGCGCCCCTACAGTTATTCAACAAACTCCTCGTAGTCCTCGATCCAGTTCTCCTCCTTGCTGCAGCGCTCGAAGAACTCCTCTGTGGTCATCTTTCCCTCCAGGAGCTCGCGCATATCGTAGGCTACCGTGCGCCATATCAGGTTCTGTTTTGGATCCAATGTCAGCCTGACCACAAAGACCAGCGTGTCGTTGAGGAAGTTGGTGACGTTGTCGCGCCGGAGGTATTCCACGCAGCAGTTGACGAGGTCTCGCCCGGCGCTGCGCGCGGAGGCTATATCCGAATAGCTCACCTTCAGTTTGACCGTAGTCCGGAAGGGGGCGGTGACCTCCACGTTCTGCTCCGGTGTCTTTAAATTAGCCGAGATGTAGCTCGCAAGATCTTGAGGAACCAGCTTCCCCCCGCCTCCGCAGCCGAAAAGGATAGCCGTTGCCGCGAACACCGCGATGATAGGCTTTAGGCTTTGGCCTTCAAGCTTCAGGATATTTGACTGGTAGGGGCGGCATTTATGACGCCCGTATCGGGCGCGATAAATCGCGCCACTACCGGCGCATCTTAAATCAGGAGTCCTGGTTGGTGTGTTCGGGTTCTGCACCTGTCTTTCCTCCCTTGGTCTATCTTACCTATCGATAATCACCATAGCGCCGGGACCGTCGCCCACTGCGTAGCTGGCGATGCGGGCGTCACCGACGATCTTATCGACCCTGTCGCCGTCGAAGCATGCCACGAAGACGCTGTTGTCCTCCGCGGCTACGACCCGGGAAGCCCCGGTGGTCACCTCTATCGGATTGTTGGGGCCGTTCCGGACATGGCCGGTGACGGCGTTATACCGGAAGACCTTGCCGGGTTCGCCCTGCCAGCCGCCGGCAGCCAGGTAGGCGTAGCCGTCCTCGGTGATGGCGATCTCGCCGGGCGATCCTCCGAGGTTGACCACCTGGACTACACTGCCTGAAGTCGGGTCTATAATCCACACCTCCCCATATTTGTCGTCATAGTTGCCGGTGCAGACGATGTGCAGTCGTCCGAGGGGGTCGAGCGCCATAAACTGCGGGTTGACCCCCACCTCAATCGAGTTCACCACCCGATCCACTGAGGTTGAGATTACCGACACCGTTCCCGGATCATCGTATTCCCAGGTCACGGGGTCGAAGCCGCTGTTGCAGACATAGACCTTGTCGCCGAGGGCCAGGACATCCGCCGGTGAACGACCCACCGGTATGAAGACCAGCGGCTGAAAGGCCTCCAGTTCCATCACTGTCACATCGTGCAGGTTGAAGTTGCTGGCATACAGATAGCCGTTGTCTGCAATGGCCCCGTGCTGAGGACTGCGGTTCTGGGCTAAGCCCAGATCACCGCTGCCGATCTCGGTCAGCTCGTTGCTATAGGACAGGTAGATTACGTTCAGGTCGTGAGACATCGAGTTCACCACGAACAACAGACCATTCCATATCAGGTCGTTCGGCACGATCCCCACGCCGATAACGTCCCTGGTGAGGGCATCCCCGCTCAGGAGGTCGATGAAGCTCAGGGTTCCCGCGCCTCCGTTGTAGTTGGCCACTAACAGAAGGCTTTGCCCAACGCCGCGTGAGAAATCAACCATCACCTGAACTGTGTCGGAGACGGTGATGACGTTGTCCACATCCATAGCCACAGCCCACAGGGTATGGAAGGAGCTGTCCGGATAGACCCGCGTGTTCCACAGATGGACGAACGGCTCCTCGTCCCAGACCTGGTGCAGGCTGTCGTCGATGAAAAGGGAGACATCCAGAAGACCTATCTCGGATGACGCATCGACCGTGATTATAACCTCGTCGGCTACCGCCTGGCTATCTGCGGGGGAGGTTATCTCGCATAACGGAGGCGCCGGCGCCGGCTGGGTTGACTCCTTTTCGCAACCCATCATCAAGAGTCCAACCATTAACAGACCATAAAGGAAATAGTTGACTGGTTTCATTTCATCCTCCTAAATGTTGAAGCTCAACCGGGTGTAGATCGATCTGCCCGGCATCGGGCTGCGCTCGATCACGCGATAGGAACGGTCAAGCAGGTTATCGATGGATAGCTGCGCCGTCAGAAACAGCCGTCCGAGCCGCCAGCTCCGGGTGCAGTTCAGGTCGTAGACTTCATAGGGCGGAAGCCCCATACCGGCGGTGGATAACGGGTCGAGATTGGACTCCGTAGAATAGCGCCGCCCGACCCAGCGGCCGCTCAGTGTAACGCCGACACCCCGGAGGTTGAAGGTGGCCGCCGCCGAGCCGCTGTGCCCGGCCACAAGCGGCACCATCTTCCCCTGATTGATGTCGCCGGGGGTGTCGTTCACGGAGTCGTTATAAATATAACTCCCGAACAGCGAAGATTTACCATTTCCCGAAGAGATTGAACCACTTATTTCAGTTCCGGTGATGCTGGCGCGGGCCAGGTTGTCGGGGTAGTATTTACCCTGGTAGTTGCGCCGCCACACGATCAGATCATTGACCTGGCGATGCGACCGGACTGTCCCGACCCGCCAGATGACCGAAGCGGCCTCACCTGACCATATATTCAGGCCGATACTCAGGCTTTCGCCGCGTTCGGGTTTCAGGTTCCGATTGCCGACCGCAAAGATATTCTCCACCGTGAACCTGGCGTTGAATGGCGGCGCAGCCAGGCTCCTTCCCCATCCGGCCGTCAGGTTCAGAGCGCCGAACGACAGGCGCCTTTCCAGGGAGCCGCTCACCGCCGGTGATACCGCGTCATACGATCCGAGCCCTGCGTCGAGGATGCGCTCGATCAGTAGGGTGGGAGTCAGGTGACAGCTCCATCGTCCCACATCATCCCGCCCACGCAAGCCGAGTTCAAATCCGTGAACGGTCCGCCGGGCCTCGCCGAGACCGACGCCACCGACTGTGGTATGCCCGCGCAACAGGTCCTCCCCCAGGTATTCATCCGTCTTGAGCCGGTACTCGGCCCGGAAGCTTTGTTGCTCGAGACCCCGGATCAGGCTGACCGACAATCCGTAACCGAGACCCGACTGACGGCTTTCCTCGGGGATATGTGTGACCCAGAGACCGGTTGAGGGGTCGTATTGTTCGGCGGGATTTAAGAAACGACCGGTGTATTCTGTGATGTGTCCGGTGAACTTGATCCCGGTCCGCTCGGTCAGGTGCTGTCCCCTCAGCCCGATGGAAAGACGGCTGGCAGTCAGCCGCGCCTCAGGCGTGGGCGGGGCATATATCAACCCGGGGACACCGCGGCGAAGCGACTGGTAATAGAGCCCTCCATCCAGCTTCCACCCGCCTCGCTGCAGCCTGAGTTTGCCGAGTCCGCTTGAGGCTGCAATCTGGTTGTTCACCCGTCGGCTGCTGCTGCCGTCATCGAGGCGATAGCTGAAGTCTCCCCGGTCGGACTTTCGGTTGAAGATGACGGCGCCGGAGAGGCGCCGGGCCTCTGTTTCCAGCCCGGCAGCGGCTTCGCTGCCGTCGAATCCGCCCTGTCCGAGGCTGAAGGTCAAGGCCCGCCTGGTATCTTCAGCCACTTCTAAGCCTGCGGTCTGAAGATGCACCATCCCGCCAAGACCGGCAAACTCGACCACGATGGCTGAGATCTGGTTCAGGTCGATCTGCCCCACTTCGGCCTCTCCCGTGCCTGCATCGTTGATGGGGATCCCGTCGAGGTCCACCTTGACGGTCCGCGATGGAGACCCCCTGAGTGACAGCCGCTGGCTGCCGTCACCCTCCAGAACGGTCAACCCGGGAACGCTGCGCAGGGCGTCCCCCACCGTTCTGGCTCCACAGCTGCTCCATCCGGAACGGGTGACCAGGGCCCTGTCGTTACCGATGTAGAACTGGTGGGAGTGGGGCGCGCTGACCGTGGCGTCGGGGCGCACCAGCGGCTGCAGTTGCAGGGTGAAATCGATCCGGATAACCGCACCTTCTCGAACCGCCACCCCACGGCAGACCTCCGGATGGTAGCCGAGATGGGAGGCGGTCAGGATGTAGTTGCCCGGCGGGAGCTCTGAGACCCTGTAAACACCGTTCCATCCGGCCACAGCGCCGGTCTGCTGTTCGGTAACAGTCACGTGCGCCCCGGTCAGCGGCAGACCGCTTGTATCGGTCACGGTTCCGGTTATCGATGTGCCGACCCGCGCAAGAGATGGGGCTGACGAGAGAAGCAGGCAGAAGAAAGAGACACCTATTATGTCGTTGCGAGGCGCGAAGCGCCGAAGCAACCTTTGCAATAAAGCGATAAATCCAACTTTATAGATTGCTTCGCTTCGCTCGCAATGACAATTCTTTCTATGAAATTGACGTGAGGCCTGAGGCCTGAGGCCGTTTATGATGGATAAGCCGGAAGGTAAAAAACCCGCTCGAGGCGAGCGGGCGATTGCATGAAGCCTGGACATGGTGCCCTCCTTACCCCGAAGGAAGTGCCAGGGTGCGGGGGGCGGGTCTTCTGACTCACGCGTCATCCTCCGGCGGCGCCTTCCCGGACGGTCAACCCGGATCGGTTACTGTTGTCATTGCGAATCCGGCAACTGCCGGTTAAAGCAACTCTTGAGATTGCTTTGGCGCTTAGCGCCTCGCAATGACACATTAAATCCGGATCCAACCGTCCAGTGGCTTGTGTTGCCGCCTTCGTCAGCGTTCACAGCGGCGGGGGCCGTCCCCGATTTTCACGGGGTTCCCATCAGTCAACTGACTGACCACCCCTGCACCAGGCGTTTACTGATTTATATGTGCTGTCAACCCGACACTTCGAGGTGACAGCACCGGGAATCTATCAATGGATATTATAACACTTTGAAGCGATGCTGTCAAGTTCGGGAGGCAGTTGATGGTCGATTTATGTTTGAAGGAACAGGTATAGTTATGAGCCATGTAGCTGATATTTGTCATTGCGGACTGGGTGGCCTGTCCAGCTCGCTGGACAGGTTTATCATATCGCCACTCGGTAAAGCAATACCCATTAAAGTTTTAGGATAAACGTGGCGGGACAAGCCTGCCACGCCACACCTCCCGTTTTAGCGGGAGTGACACGTGCGAAAAGCATAAA
>MWJR01000070.1 GCA_002127415.1 Calditrichaeota bacterium AABM5.125.24 | reverse complement strand
ACCCTTCGGGTGAACGCGGACAGGAGTGTCCGCGCTACCATATAAGGCTTCACCCTTCGGGTGAACGCGGACAGGAGCGTCCGCGCTACCAGAGGTTGGTTTATAAGTTAGCAACCTCACTGGCTGTTTTAGTTCTTATGGTCACTCCGCTTGAAGCTCATCATCTGGGCGGGGAAGCGGGGGCTTTCCTCCGCCTCGGTCTGGGAGCTGACCGGGTAGGGATGGGTGACTGCGGGGCGGCTCTGGTCGGCAGTGGGACAGGATGGTATTATAACCCGGCCTTGCTTCCTTACCAGACGGATCGTCAGGCTTCGCTGGGCTATCGCTGGATGTCGCTCGACCGCTCGATTATGTATGCGGGATTTTCAACACCGGTCAAGCCAAATGCGGGGCTGGCCGTTGGGGTGATGCGGGCCGGCACCGGCGATATCGACGCTCGCGATTCAAACGGGGAGCGGTTTGACATCCTGTCGCACTCCGAGAACCTGATTCACGGCACCTTCGCTTTGTTGCCGCATCCTCAGTTGGCGCTCGGCATCTCAATCAAGTGGATGATCAACGCCATACCTGACATCCTGGATGACGAACGGAACCTCTATGCCTATGGGATGGGTGTCGATTTAGGCATGTTGTTCAGAGCCGGCGAGCAGCTGCGGTTCGGGCTGCAGGCACGTGATCTGAACGCCGGATACCGATGGGAGACCTCCGAGGTATGGGGTGACGAAGCCGCTGCAAAGGTCGATCATTTCCCAAACCTGATGCGGGCGGGCTTTGCCTGGGATCCAATAAGTGACCTGACCGTAGCGGTGGATGCAGTGATCGACCCGTCTCGGGTGGATGAGGACGGCGAAGCGGTGGAGGAACGGCTCGGCGCCGAGTTCAGGTATGAGTTCTCCCCCAGCCGATGGATCGCGCTGAGGGCCGGCTGGAACGGGGATGTGCCAACCTTCGGCCTTGGCCTGGATGTCGATATCCGGGTAGCACGCGCCAGGATGGATTATGCCTTCCTGATTGAGCAGGTGGCGCCTGGGGGGTCGCACCTGATCGGCTGGGTGTTTGAGCTGTAGGGGTGTGATGAGAATTCACAGGTTCATCGTAGCTGTCCTGCTGTTGCAGACTGTCACGGCAGTGGGTGCCCTGGCGGCGGTTGGTTCGGCCTATCTGTTGATACCGAATGGGGTCCGCGAGACCGCGATGGGTGAGACCGGGGTCAGTCATTCGCGGGGCGGCGCAGCGGGATGGTGGAATCCGGCTCTTATGTGCGGCGACAGGGGGGAGGTTGAATTTCAGCTTTTTCGGTGGTTCGCCGACGGCAAGGGAAGCTTTGGCGGGGCTCGCTTCCAAACCGGATGGGGGGGCTTCGGTATTTACTACTTCAACCTCGGGATGGACGGTTTCGAGGCTCGCGACCGTCCCGGCCCGGTTCAGGCTGAGTTCTCGCTACACCAGTCGGTCATCGCCGGTGGAGCGGCGTTCAAGGTTGCGGAACAGGTCGCATTGGGGGTGGTCTATAAGACCCTCTTCGACCAGCTCTACGAATATCGAGAGGTCACCGACGGGGTGTTCGATTTCGGTGCGGTCTGGAGGCACCCGGGCTGGTCGGTCGGCGCAGCCGTGGTTAACGTCGCCGGCTTCGAGGAGGCGGCAGACCCTCTTCCTCTTACGTTGCGTGCAGGGCTTGCTCACTATAGAGATGTCGCAGGGATGGCTGTGACTATGGCCGGAGAAGGCTCCTGTATTCGAGACGGGGAGCAGTCCCTGCATCTGGGGCTTGAAGCAGGCTTGTCGGAGAGGCTGTTCCTGCGGGCGGGATATATGCACGGTCACGACAGCCATAGTTACAGCTTCGGCGTCGGTCTGACTCTGAGTTGCTGTCGGGCTGATGTCGCGGTGACCCCGTTTGATTACGGTCTGGGCACGGTCTGGCGCTTCGGTCTGGCGGTGGGATTATAGTAGGCCTGACACTCTTGTCGGGCAGTATTATGGACACAAAACAGATTCATTAGTATATGGAGGAGGGATGTCAAAATACCGCATAGCCTGGCTGGAGGGGGACGGCGTTGGTAAGGATGTTATGGAGGCGGCCCGGATAGTCCTGGACACTATAGGTCTAGATGCCGAATACATCCCCGGCGACGTGGGCTGGGAGTTCTGGAAGCGGGAGGGTGATCCCCTGCCTCAGAGGACATTGGAGCTATTGCGCGATACCGACTGCTGCCTGTTTGGCGCCATCACCTCCAAACCGAAGACCGAGGCGGCCGCTGAGCTGGACCCGGCACTGAAGGATAAGGGGGACGAGTATTTCAGCCCCATCGTAAGGTTGCGCCAGGAGCTGAACCTGCACACCAACCTCCGGCCCTGCAAGGCCTATCCGGGAAATCCCCTTAACTACCGCGACGGCATCGACCTCGTGGTGTTCCGTGAGAACTCCGAGGGGCTATACAGCGGGGTTGAGTTTCATCCGTTGCCGGAAGGGGTTCGTCGGGCCCTCGAGACCCACCCGAAGATGAAGCGGTTCGGGGAGGTTTCCGGCGAGGATATAGCCATATCCACACGGCTGATGACGCGTCAGGCCTGTGCCCGCATAGTCAGAGGAGCCTTCGAGTTCGCCCGTCGTCACAAGCGGCGCTCGGTCACCATAGTGGATAAGCCCAACGTGCTGCGCGAGACCGGCGGATTGATGATACGCACGGCCCGGGAGGTGGCGAAGGACTACCCCGACATCCCACTGTGGGAGACCAATATCGACGCCCAGTGTATGTGGCTGATTAAGAACCCGCAGGACTACGACATACTGGTGGCTGAGAATATGTTCGGTGACATCATCTCCGACCTCGCGGCTCAGCTCGTAGGCGGTCTCGGCTTTGCGGCTTCGGGGAATATCGGGGACAACTACGCGCTCTTTGAACCCACCCACGGCTCGGCCCCCAAATACGCCGGGCAGTATAAGGTCAACCCGATGGCGATGCTGCTCTCCACAAGGATGATGCTGGACTGGCTGGGTGAGACGGAGATGGCCGCCGGGCTCGAAGGTGCCATCGCCCGGGTTATCGCCGAAGGCAGGGTCAGGACTTACGATATGGGCGGCGACGCCTCAACCCTGGATGTGGCAAAGGCTGTGGCTGGGTATATTCGGTAAATCTGTAGGGGCGCAAGGCATTGCGCCCGAAGCCTGGATAACCACACAACAGTGGGTAGTTGCGGTTGAAAAACGGGCTGATTCACATTATCTTAGGATATGAGTGGTGTTGTGTCACACCGAAACTTCGGTGGGAGACACACCATAATTAACGCGCACAAGGCGCTATGCTACTGATATTTGATGAGCACTTATATTCGTTCGAACCTGTTTCCCCTTCTAACTGTTCTATTTCTGGCGCTCGGCTGTGAGCTGTTCACCACCAGGACGCCCGAACCTCCTACCGGCGCCACCGGCGTGGGTTGGGAGTTTCCTTATATGCCATATACCGTGCTGGACAACCTGGTAACCGCCGTCAGGGGCCGCTCCAGCGTGGACTATATGCGTAGTTTCACTTCGGATGAAGCCGGAGGCGGGGGGTTCAGTTTCGTCGCCGATCCGGAGACGGCCTCGAGGCACCCCGGTCTGTTCGATGATTGGAGGTTCGAACGCGAGAGGGCGCATGTGGAGTCGCTGTTTAACTCGATGAACCTGCCGGAGGACTCGCTGGCGGCCCTCAGTTACGAGGTGGAACGTGAGACCCTGGTGGGTGATTCGGCCTACCTGGTGGCGCGTTATGAGCTGGATCTCGGCCATCTGCGTCCGACGGCACCCCGCAGGATGAGAGGACGGCTCGAATTCCGCCTCCTGCGTCAGGGTGACGGCGGTTGGTATGTGCAACGCTGGGTCGACCTGCATATCTCCGGATACCACTGCTGGAGCGATCTCAAGGCGTGTTTCTGAACCGGCGTGCGAATGATTGCCAATGGAAGATTGACAATTGATGAACAGGTCGGTTTGTAGAGTGATTGTATTGACCGCCCTGGTCGGGATTCCGGGGCTGTCAGGCTGTCTGAATCCGTTTGCCCCGATTGAGGGCGACATCGGTGGAGGGAGCGGGGCCTGGACCGATCAGCGGAGCGTTGGCGAGCTGCTCGATAACTTCGAGCTGGCCTATGACTACCGCGACTCCCTCCATTACGCCGAATGCCTGGCCGAGTCGTTCGTATTCTGCTACTATGACGTTGAACGCGGTCACTTCGACCGCTGGTTTCGCGATACAGACCTGAAGGCGACCGGTGGATTGTTCCGCAACTTCTCCAGGATCGACCTTGAATGGAACCTCGGCCCCGAAAATCTGGCTGAGGATATCGACAACTTCAACCTCCCCGACAGCACTCTGGAGTTCACGGTCTGGTTCCACCTGACCCTGGGCGAGGAGGTGCCGTTGATAGGTTACGCCCACTTCAAGGCCAGGATGGGAGAGGACCGGCGCTTTCGGCTTCTGGAATGGCAGGATGATTTCTATAATCCGGAATAGCCTCCACCGATTGTTCCGACCCCTGTCGGATTAGTCGACAATCGATAACTGAAATAGGATTGTGATTCGTAAGTGGCTGGTGGTGGTGGTCCTGCTGCTGGTGGCGGGTGTTCTGATTGCTATATTCTGGGCCGGTGGCAGCAAGAACGATTTAACCTCAACGACAATCGGCTCTTCAGTTTCCGAAGGGATTGAGGGGATAACCGACCTGCCAGTTGGTGGCTCGGCGCCGACCGGCTTGGAGGGGGAGTTACCTGCACCTGAACGCCCCTGGATTGCGCTGATCATAGACGATTTCGGACCGGTTTGTTCCGCCGTGGTCGTTCCGGGTTTTCTGGAGCTGTCCTTCGATCTTACAATATCGGTCATCCCCGGCAACCCGAAGACGGTGTCCATAGGCCGGGCGGTCGAGGCGGCGGGCCGCGAGCTGTTCATCCACCTGCCTATGGAACCCAATCAGCCGGTGGCGATGGATGAGCGGGATATGGTGCTGGTGGGGATGGACAGCCTGGCTCTGCACACAATCTTGGAGAGGGTGCAGGGAGAACTTCCGTCAGCTGTCGGGATGAACAACCATATGGGCTCCAGGGCCACCTCCGATGAGGCGCTGATGAGGCTGCTGGCGACGGAGCTTAAGCGGCGCGGGATGACATTCGTGGACAGCAGGACGGTCGCTCACAGCCGCGGCTATCCGGCTATGAAAGTCGTGGGGGTGCCGGTGCTGAGGCGGGATGTGTTCATCGATAATGTGAGGGAGTCGGAGCGGATACGGGAGCAGCTGGCCCGTCTGGTGCATCTCGCCAGAAGGCGAGGCTGGGCGCTGGGTATAGGTCACGCCGATCCGGTGACGCTCGAGGTGCTGACGGAGGAGCTGCCTTCGCTCGTTGCTTCAGGGGTGCGGATTGTCTCGGCGGGCAGGCTTACCAGGACGGTCTGGGACATGCGCCGGAAGGAGATTACAGATACGGGCATAGCAGCCTCTTCAATGAATGATGGTAAATAACTCTTAACTCTTAACTTCTATTTGCTATGCGATTAGGGTTTTACCTTAATCCCGTTGCGCGACTTCGCGGTCAGGGTTCCTCAGTGGAGCCTGAGCCCGCGGTAGTCGCTGCGCTGGCGACGGGAGCCGGAACGCAGGTTGTGCTGGCCGGCTGGACGAAGTCCGGAGGGCTGCTTACCGAACGGGACATACGGCTGACCCGTGAGGTGGTTCACGGCGATCTGGTTGTAGTTGCGCCATTGAATGCGGAGAATATTGAGCCGGTGGTTCGCTTCCGGCCCGAAGGGGTGATGCTGGTAGCCTCCGGCTGGAAGGGCGATAAGATGGCCGGGCCGGTTCAGCTTGAGGTGGACGCTTCCGAGATTGCGGACGCCGTTTCAGCCTATCGTGCGGCCGGGGTGTTGCCATCGGCTCTGGTGGAGCCGGATGCAGCCGCTCTCAAGATAGCCGCTCGCTGCGGCCTGGCGGGGGTGGTGCTCGATGCCTCCGGATACACCGGCGCCCGCACCGATGAAGAGGCTGAAGACCAGCTGAGTAAGCTGAATGACTCCGCAATGGCCGCCCAGAAATTCGGCCTGCTGCCGGCGGCAGCTCACGGCCTCAACTATCGCAACATCGGACCGGTGGCGGGGATAAGGTTCATTGAAGAGCTCTATGTAGGTGGCGCTGTTATCGCCAGAGCCCTGGTAGTGGGTCTTGATCGTGCCATTGCTGAGATGCTGGCCGTGATTAACCACAACATCCGGTGAGAGTCGAGCGGTTGCGGGCTTCCGGTCTGGTGACGGTGGTCCTCGGCGGGCTGGTTCTTGTCGGCTGCGAGGGTGATCCAGGCCTACACGGGGTCAGCCTTCTGGGTGACGACCTTCAAGCTCCGACAGTCGAGCTGGTGCTTCCCCCTGCGGGGGAGCGTGTCTATGACCAGGTGGCGGTCGAGGCACACGTTATCGACGACGGCTCTGTGTCACAGGTCGAGTTCCTGGTGGATGGAGCTGCCTCAGCCGGGGTGGGACTGACCGTCAGCGATCCACCGTGGCAGGCGACCTGGGACTGCAGGGGCCTTCTTACCGGACCGCACACCCTGCAGGCGGCGGCCCGAGATTCGAGCGGCAAGTCAGGATTGTCGCCGATGGTGCTGGTCTATAAGGTTGACGCAGGTGAACCCCCCGCTAAGGACACACTGCGCTTCTACGATCCGGTCGGGGAGGGCGAGGTCGTCTGGCGTCTGCCGGACAGTCTCGGTATGTTCGCCGGCTACGGGACCCGTTTCACCACAGACCGACCCTGCACGCTGAAAGCCTTTCTGGTCAAGATCAAGCGCGATACGTCGTGGGAGGGAACCCAGGTTCTCTTTGATATACGATCCTCGCAGGGGGGCCGTCCGTCCGGTCAGCCCCTGTTTCACGAGGAGTTCGACGGCATTCAGATGCCGCTGCGGCAGGGAACCAGCGGTTGGTTCCGCTTCCCGAAGCATGGCAGTCTGGGTGTGGCGGTGTCCGGAGATTTCTATGTCCTGGTGACCCTGGCAGAGGAGCGCACCGGGGACACCCTGGCGGTGTTCAGTGACCTCGGCATCTGGCGCAACTGGCATGGGGTTGTGCTGCGGGACGGTGAATGGCGTGAATTTGCCGCCGGCCCACGAACCGCCTATAACCCGCTCATCTACGCAATCGTGGAATATTGATGTTCTATGTTGGTGTGCAAAGCCGAGGCATTCGGAGGTGTGGGGTTACGTTTGTGGCTGGTGTATGCCTGTGGTTGTCCGGGAGCGGCTGCCGGGGACCGGTCGGCCCGCCGGGGCTCGACGCGCCGGGCTTTGACGTGGTGCCCCCTACCGTTGAACTGGTCGAGCCGTGGCCGTTGTCCACCGTGTGGGACAGTTTTAATATGGTCGCAGCCGCCGTTGACAACGTCGCCATCAGGGAGGTCTATTTCTTCATCGACGGCTCCGCCTATGTGAACGGACAGGTGCTGGTGCTCGACGCACCGCCCTACAGCTTCACCCTGGAGGCGGCGGGGTTCGAGCGCGGATGGCACTTCATCTCGGCCCGGGCCTGCGACAGCGCCGGTAACCTGACCGATACGCCGGTCGTGCCGGTGATGCTGGGATTCTCCGAGGACCTGCAGGATACTGTTGTAAATCTCAGTTATCACAACGATGTGCCAGACACAACACTGTGGTGGTCAATCCCGGCGACAAACTTAATCCTTCCAGGCGACACTACTGAAACTACAATCCAGACGAGTGCCTTCTGGGTTCGTTTTAATCCGGGAAGGGATTGTTTACTCAGTAGGGTTTCCCTGCATATAGGCGGCAGTTTCAGCGATAGCGCCGAGGCAGCCGTCAGCATCTGGAAGGGGACCGGTTACCCGGCTGCAGCAGAGACCACCGTTTTCCTGCCGGGTTATACCTTCACCGGGAACATGGTGGAGGACGTGATGGAACGGTGGGTGGATTTCGGATCGTTTCTCCTTCAGGGGAAGGATGACTTCTTCATTGTTGCGTCTATGGACCATGCTGGGGTGGGCGACACGCTGCTGCTGGCTGGCGACAATGGTGAACCCCACTGGGGACGCAGCGGCAGCCGCGACGACGACGGCTGGCATACCCTTGATGAGCGTTGCGGCAGACGGAATAACTTCCTCATCACCTGCGAGCTGTATTATGAGCCCGTCGATTCACTCTGAACAATATGTCAGTAGATCGTGGAATCGCGGCGTCGGGCTCCTAACCCGACGCCATAAGTCATAATGACAGAGTTGCGCTTAACAGCGATGATGCTGTTTCTGCTCGGGTTTGGCTGCTGGAGCACCGGCTGCCAGGGTCCTGCAGGTCCCGATGGCGACGACGCGGTTCCGGCAGATTCGCTGGCGCCGATAATCGAGTGGCTGGCGCCGGAGCCAGGCACAGTGGTTGATAGCAGCGTTACCTTGACCGCGCGGGCTGCCGACGACCAGGGGGTGTGGCAGATGCTGTTCTACGTGGGGGGCTTTAAGTATGCCGGTGAGCTGACCGATTCGGCAGATGGGCTATACAGCTATCGGTGGGAGGCCGCCCGCTGGCCGGAAGGACCCTATCCGCTGATGGCGCGGGCTCGAGATGCGGCTCGCAATATGGCCACCACGCCGGTAATTATGGTGCGGGTGGAACATAATTGATGAATGATGAGTGATTTAGTGTTGTCAGACTTTAGTCTGACAACATAATTCATTTAAGCTCGCTATGGTGTCACACTGAAGTGTGACACCACATTAAAGGAAAACTCAATGGCTGACGACATTGCCGGTATCTTTCCCCAACTGGAGGAGATAACCGACCCCGATCTTCGCTACAAGGTCGAGGCCTGCTGGCGGGAGGCGCTCCAGCGCGGAGGGTGGTTGACAGAAGATCTGGATAAAATCCCGTTCACACTGGCGATTGAGGGGTGTGATCTGTCGCTGGCTGCACACACCCGCAACGTCACCGATTGCAGCCTGGCACTGGGCCGGATACTGGATGCCGCCTACAGCTCGACTTTCAGGATTGACTTCGACATCCTGGTGGCGGGCGCGCTGCTGCACGATGTTGGGAAGTTGCTCGAATACCGTCGTGATGGGCGCCGGTTTTCCGTCAGCGCGGGCGGGAGGCTGCTGCGTCATCCGATCTCCGGCTGCGCGCTGACGGCCGAGCTCGGGCTGCCGGAGCCGGTTCAACACATCATCGCCACCCACTCGCGCGAAGGGAACGGCGGTCACAGGTCGCCGGAGTCTTACATCGTCCACCACTCCGATTTCGTCAACTTCGAACCGCTTAAGGACCGCTGAGCCATGAGCCCGAAGTTTCGGGATGGATCGGGGGTGCTGTTCGACCTTGACGGGGTGCTGATAGACAGTTGCGAGGTTCACGTGAGCTCCTGGATCGAGGTCTTCCGTCCCTATGGGGTGGAGCTGACACCGGAGTGGTTGAACCTTCAGGAGGGGCGCCGGTCGATGGAGATAGCCCGGGCCATCGTGGACGAACATCAACTCACGATTGACGATGCCGGCCTGGCTCGGCTCATCGCGCGGAAGAGGGCCCTTTACCGTGCGCAAGCCCCCCAGGGAATGCGACCCGATGCCCGAGCCGCAGTGGAAGGCTTGAAGGGGCTCGGTTGGGCATTGGGGCTGGTTTCCGGCTCGGTCCGGGATAATATGAACGCTGTGCTTGAGCCAGATGAGCAGGCACTGTTTGAGGTTGTGATCACCGCCGAGGATTACGACCATGGCAAGCCGAACCCGGAACCCTATCT
>MWJR01000355.1 GCA_002127415.1 Calditrichaeota bacterium AABM5.125.24 | reverse complement strand
TGTTAACACCATCCTCTCCTTCCATTATATCGGAGTAACTGATGGCGATATAATCTGGATTATCCCTACCCGAAAAGGCTATCTCATCACGTGTGTTATCCCAGATAATGGCGTTTTGGAGCTGGGCGCGGCAGGAATCCCTGAGCAGTATCCCGCCGCCGGAACCGGCGTTGTTGCCCGATACCGTTACATTTAGGAGCCAGGCCTGTGCACCCGCATCGATCTGAATTCCACCGCCTGACATATCGGCCCGGTTTCGGAGTATCGCGATATTGCCGAACTCATACCTGCCGTGCTGCACGAAGATCCCTCCACCATATATGGCGTAATTATCGCGGATTTCGAGGGATTCCATAACCTGCCTGCTCCAGCCCCTGCTGTAGATTCCTCCGCCATAGGTTGCCCGGTTCCCAACGATCACAAGAGTCTTTAGTGTGGGGGTTGAGTTGTGGAGGCAGGCGATTCCACCCCCGTAAGTCGACCATTCAGGTCGGATGCCCGAGCCGTTCCTGATTGTGAATCCTTCGAGAACGGCACCTGGGCCCTCCCCGCTCTCGAACGTTACTACAGAACCGCCTCTGTCGCCATCAATTATGGTTTCGGACTTGTAAGCCTCATCGCCTGTTGTCATGTATAAGCTTCCAACGGTAATCTCCTTTCCGATGAAGTTGATGTTTTCGATATATTCACCGGGCTGCACCAGAACGGTATCGCCTCTCCAGGCGCTGTTTATCGCGTCCTGTATGGTCTCATACTCGTCGGGGACGATCCGCATTATGTATTCCGGGCGGGTGGTGCGGAGCGCCAGCGGAACACAGAATTCCGAATTCTCAGGGTCATTTGACCTGATGACCAGGTCACCGCGGTAGTCGGCGTCTTCCTCAAGTTGGCAGGGATCGAACAGCAAAGTAATCTCAACCTCACAGCCGGGAGGCACATATCCCGTGCGTGGATCGGGCGTCAGCCAGGGGATACTCACATCTTCGTCATCATGCACAACCCAGCGCCCCCTGTCCTCAGGCCCCGATCCGCGCCACAATTGGACCCCGTCGCGCGAGAGTCCGATCCCATTGTCCCTGCCGTTGTTCAGTGAAATGGAGGAAATCCGTCGGGTATTCCATTCATCGTCCAGCGAGAGCAGTATAGCGCCGTCCTCTATTAACCCCCACAGGAGACGGTCCTGATCCGGCAGGCAAGTCAGACCACCTATCTCAGCACCCCCCGTTGCATCGAGGTAGTTAATTACCGTCACCAACTCGCGGGATTCCATAGAGAGCACATATATCCTGCCACCCTGATCGGCCCAGGCACTGATATAAATGTAGCTCTGCCGGTCGCAGGCCAGGCCACCCGGATACTCGACCGGCGAATCGAACTCCTCGACCACCTCCCCATCCCGGCTGTAGAGACGAATGCTGTTCGCACCCCATATCGCGACCCAAAGGTTGTCGCCGTCAAATGTGACACGGGCGGCATCCTCAGGAAGATCAAAATCATCAGTTATTTCACCATCCTCCGGATCGAGGGCGATGAGATGGTTCCCCTCTTCCCATTCGTTGAACGATACTCCCCACATCAGCTCCCCGTCCCAGGCAAGGTCGAGTGTTTCCCGGTATGGAACCTCGTATTCACGAGCGATATCCCCACCGTCATCACGAGATGAACCGGGTGGGGGCCGGACTGCATCGTTCGGTTCATCGTTCGAGCCGGATGATCTCACGGGCGAGAGGCCAGGGCCATTTCCCACATACCGGCGATGGTCGTTCCTGCGGATAACCGACTGTTCGGAAGATCGTCTCACCCGGTTCGTGGGGCTCTGTGACCGCCGGGTTCCGCGGGAATTCAGGTTATCATCGTCGTCATCCGGGGTCCTGGTCAACAGGGTGTAGTGAAGATAACGTGCGCCATCCTCCGCCTCGTTCCCTATGATCAAAGCGTTCTCCAGGTAGTATTGGTTGAGCGCGATATCAGCGGCGATCTCTCCTTCTCCATCAGGATCGGTCCATATCTGCGGCGGATCGCGATCCATTTCAAGTTCTATATTAAGCAACCCGTGCCCGAACAGGTTGTCCGGGCCCTCCTCCCCCACATCAACAGCCTGCGTCTCCAGGATCTCCCTTAGTTCTGCGCTGCCCAAATCCCGATGCGCTGAGACTATCAGAGCAGCCGCACCTGCAACGTGCGGCGCCGAAGCCGAAGTGCCGTAAAACGACCCATCGTAGGTAGAAGATGTAGTCCCATCCGGAGCGCTTATATCCGGTTTCATTCGGCCATCATAAGTAGGACCACGAGAACTGAAATCCTCCGGCTCGGCATCCTCATCATCCCAATCCCGGAAATTTGTAGCACCGGCGGCGAAGGAGCCCTCAGCAATCGCGGGGATACATACGCTCCCTTCAGGGGTGTTGATGCCCAGGTCGCTCCTCGCGAAGAGGGTAAAGTCGATGCCGTCATCAGCCTCGCAGTTATGAACAATCACACCGTATCCGCCCGCCTCCTGGACTTCATAGAAGATACTCTCCACCGGCGGATCGTCTCCGTTCTGCTCTCCGGTCGACTCATCGACAAATTCCCACTCCTCCTCCTCCTCAATATAGTGAACCAGCAGGAGATCGTAGTCCTGACCCGATTCTGGAAAATCATCCCACGACAGGTAAACTGATATCCATTCATTCTCATTTAAGATAAAGGCTTCCCTTTCGCTCGGCCCGAAGTGATTTACCCTCCTGGTAATGGTGAAGCGGTGAAAGTCATCATCATGGTCTCTATCGTCGAACTCAGCGCGGTAGTGCGCCTTTGCTGCATTTCCAGCCGAAACCACAAACAGAACACCATTGCCCGCAGCGTGGTTCATCATTCGGCTTATCGGATCATTACCACGGTAGTAATCCCCAACAGGATTCCTCCAGGCTAAGGACATACTGGCGGCAGTGATCCTCTCGTCGATCAGGTAGCGGATAGCGTTCTCCAGGTCAGAACTCCAGATTATCTTCGCCAGGGTAATCTCCGCTTCGGGAGCCATATCGTAAACAATCTCAGCGCAGGCAGTGCCGTGTATGCCGCCGAATCGAATATGTTCGATGCTGAAGTTGCGCACGATCAAATCTTCCGGCAACTCCCCTTCATCCTGCACCTCTTCGAACCGCCCGAAGCCCTGATCTACGATCGCCACCTTTGCACCCGCGCCATAGACACCTGCGTCGTGGAACCCCTCAGCCCCAACCACCTCAACCCCCTCGCTCACCGTCTCACTGTCGGGTCGGCGAGGTCTGTGAACCTGCAAGACAGATTTCAGGCCCCTCGCAAATTCGGCGAGTTGCTCTATCGGAACCCAGAGGATGATGAAGTGCTTCGATCGAGATGCGACCGACGCCCTATACCGTTCCAACTGCTCCATCGGGAGCTCTTCCGCCATCCGGCCCGGTCTGAAGTAAAGCTCTACCAGCACCCGGTTATTTTCAATGGTTATGCCACGAATCCGGGCATAATCCCCGGCTTCCGTAGCTCCTCGGGTGGAATAGATGTCGAGGAACCTGGCGAGAGCTGATTCGAGCTTCGGATATCGCTTCTTAATATGGGGGGAATTTGAGGGGGAAAACCCTATGGGAATGTCCGGCGGTAGTGGTAACAGCCGGGGTTCCTTCGGTGGAATACCTGCAAGAACAACGGATGTCAGAAGCAGCGTGACGATTAAAACTGATGTAAGTAACGGGTGCGAAAGATCGCATGTTTCACGTCTCATCGAAGTCTCACCATGAAATCAAAATTTCGTTCATTAGCACATCGAAAAATGACTCCCTCCCGGTCTCCCGGGGGGGTAAAGGTGGTGCATTGAACAAATAGATCCTGAAAATTATGCAGCAATCCGCGGACTGACGGATCAACTGCGAATGCCGTAAGTCCCGATTATTTTAGCAGGATAACCTGCCCGACACGTGATCCATTCGGCGCCTGAAGGCAGCAGATGTAGCTGCCGGAAGATACGCGGTTTCCATAAAAGTTCCGCCCATCCCACGTCACAGAGTAGCAACCGGCGTTCATCCGTCGGTTGACCAGCGCCTTCACCAGGCCGCCCATCTGATCATAGATCGCGAGCAGAACCTCCGATGATTCCGGCAGGTCGAAACCGATGCTGATAACGTTGTTAAACGGATTAGGATACATCCTGGTCAGAGCTAATTCGGTGGGCAGCAGCGAATTAGCGTCGCTCTGCGCCGACAAGGGTGCAACCGTCACATGGAATGCCTGACCGCACCTGATTGAATCGATACCATCGTAAGCCCACACCCACCACTCGACCTCGGTCGCCTGGTTCGGATCTACCGCCAGGTCCTGCCGCGAAACAGATTCCGAATTCACAGAGATGCCCCTGATCCAATGGTCTTCACCCAACCAGTTCAAGACCATTGCGTAGGCAACGGTTGAATCCTCTACTTCATCTACCGAGGTCTGCCAGGTGAACTCTATCTCCTCCGGATCTGCCCGGCAAGTCCCATCCTCAGGGGTGAGCAGGTTGAAGGGGGTTGGCAGGTCATTAACGGGAGTTACCATCAGATTGAAGACCATATCAGCGGATAGACCGGTCCCATCATCGGCGGTAATGGTGACTTCGGCCCCGTCAGGTGTGTTGAAGTTATCCTCGGGTGCGAAGAACAGAAGATTCCACTGGTTCATCTCCAGGTGCAGTTCTGCCGGCACGTTTTCACTTATTTCAAAGCTGAGGATGTCTCCATCGGGGTCGCTGAACACCTCGTCAAGATCGGCGATATTTACCCGTCTCGGATCGGGATCCTCTCGCACGACCACATCTTCAATCGGCTGAACGATCTCCGGCGGATCGGGTATGGCGTTTATGACAAGCTGGAAGGTTAAACGGACGGATGCTCCGTGAGGCTGGTCGACGGCACTGACAGCGATCTCGATCCCATCCGGGATGTTGAAATGCGGATCGGGATCGAAGAAGAGGATGTTAAAGTCATCGTCAATTGCCATATTCATCGGTTCCGGCGCCCCCTCTACTTCAAAGACCAATTCGTCGTCATCGGGATCCGAGAATATACCGTCCAGATCGGTGATATCGACTCGACCAGGGTCTTCGTTGACCTCGACATCGTCTATCTCGTTACTTATGACGGGGGCGTGATTGCCGTAGCCAATCAACGATACTGCTACTTCCTCATTCTCGGGGTCGTTCGATATGACGGTCAGGTTCCCTTGCGACTCTCCGGCCTCTTCCGGTGCGAATGTCACTGTAACCTCTATCTGACTCTCCGGCTCGACACGCGCCTCCTCTTCAAAGTCCGTGGTGAAGAACTGTCCCTGGATCTCCACCCCGGATATGACCAGGTCTGCATCACCTTCGTTGCTGACCTGAAGCACCCGGACCTCACTCTCGTCCACCAGAACCGAGCCGAAGTCGATCTCTTCGGTATTGAGTGCGATCGCTGGGAGCCTGTAATCGCCGTTTGCACGGAGCAACAGGTCCCCTTCCAGCAGATCCCATTCGTCGTGGTCAGTATCAATCTCCATGCCGTCGAAGATGTAGCTGCGCTCGACCTCTGTGTCTTCGTCGTAGAAGTTCCACCAGCCGTAGTCGTCGTTCTCCTCTGTGTCGAGATCAAGGCAGACGTCGTCGAGGTAGACGTCCTCTACGCTGGTATTGCCGAAGGCTATCCACAGGAGCTTGTTAACCGGGTCATCGTTGAGGAGCCCGTTCTGATCGACAATCAGTTCTCCGTCCAGCCAGATAGAGAACGAGTTGTCATCTGTGCCGAACACCACCTCAATATGAAGCCATTCATCCTCTTCCCATTCTCCATCCGCCCAGACTAAATTCGCACCGTTGTTCGAAAGTATCCTGTGGTTATCCTCGAACTGAGCCAGTATCTGCATATCGAATTCATTGCTGTAGGCGCGAAAGCCGAAATCACCATCTGAGACCAGCTTAAGCCAGAATTCCACTCGTCCGTTAACAACCTCATCGTGTTCCAACAAGAGCATGCAGTAATCCCCATCCATGTCGCGCGGATCGTGAAAACGAACGCTCTGATCGTCGCTATGGGCGTCCTCGTCGGACACTTCTACGTAGGACCGTCCGCCCTGCTCAGAGCTCCAGCCACCTCCGCTGGGGGGTTCACCGGTGTCGAAATCCTCGAAATCCTCGGAGAAATCGTAAGGATACAGCCCCATGTATTCCCCGCCCGGCGCAGGGCCATACACGATGCTGAAATGCTCCCCCTCTTCAAAATCAATCCACTCATCTTCGGGGATCTCGATGAAGTGCCAGTTCTCGTCGATGTCATCATCATCCCACACCTGGAGCTCCTCCAGCTCGGTCTCCCAGAGCAGGTTGTCGAGGTCATGGGTATCCTGGTCTTCGAGGTAAACCAGGATCCTGCATGGTGCTTCATCGTTGAACCCCGGGTTTATCGGCATAAACAGTATGCCTTGCAGGGTGAATTGATACTCCGTGGTGTATGAGACCCTCGACCAGTAATTCTCTGCCTCGGTGAGCGACAGCGGTTCGCCATCATCATACCCGATCCAGTCGTCGAACGGGTCGTCACGCCGTGGGGTGGGATGCGATTTGAGCGGATCATCAACAGAGTGAGCGGTCTTAAGCAGGACGGGCGTTACCGAATTGCCAACGGTAACTGTGTGGTTGCGCAGAAAAATGGATTGATCGAAGATCTGAACGCGATTCCCGGCAATCGAACTTCTTAAGGTTTGGTGGGAATATGCTCCATAAGCCGGTTCAGTGAGCGGAATGGAGATTATGCTGGAGCAAAGCGCAGACATAAGGATCAGACGATAAACCTTCATAACTCCTCCAGTGCGTTAAAGGTTCAGATACTAAATCACAGTTCCACTTGTATCGGCAGGCCCGATATCCGGAAGCTCACGGGTCAAGCCAGGCGGGACAACTATCCCGCCTACCATTGATGAATGATACTTTATTTGCTCGCTCGTGGCTTTTCTTATGTTGCGTGGGCGATCGTCGGATCTATGGGTAAGATGCACTGAATACAAGATTCAATATATGCACCAATCTTTGATATGCAATATTCTAAATGTGCATCTTTACTGGAAATAGTAAATAAGCCGAACGACCTCAATAGCTCGGACACTCATATCCGGGCCCTTTCTCGACCGGGAAGCTGCTCGATCTACCTGAAATAACGGCATCCGGTTGAAATCGCAGTCGTACATCTGATTCTGTTATACAAGATTCTATCACCGGTCAGCAACGGAACACTAAGTCATTACCCGATGGTGAGAACACTACTTGTGTGGATCATTGGTGTAGTCAGGCTGAACCTTCCGGACTCGAGACGCAGCCCCCCGATTCCACTCCTGCAGTGAGGTTATATTTGGTTCCTCGCTATTTTGTGTGGGAGGAACTATCAAATATCCGGGTGACAGGCGTCCCGCGGGCAGCTTTGCTATCCGGCGCATTTGCCCGACAGGGCCTGCCCCAGCGAAGGCTGGGGAGTGTCGGGCCTACCATATTCTTCCGGCCGGGCCCAAGAACCCGGCTCGGCGGACACCCCGAACCTTCGGGATGTCAATGTTGAAATGTAGGCTGAACCTATTAAACACGGGTAGCGGAGCTGCCCTGGACACACAGGTTTAGCTGCTTCAACCCACACAAAATAGCGAAGAAACAAAAGAAGAGACCCGGGTTGCAATCCCCGCCCCTGTCCCTGCGAAAGCAGGGATTCGCGGGGACAAGGCTGCCCGGGCCACCCTGAACTTGTCACCCGCAATCATTCACCGTTCATCGTTCTGTCCTGTCGAGCTTCGGTAACGCTCCATCAATTGGTCGAGTTCTGTGACGGATATGGCATGCGGCGCTGCGTCCCCTTCTGCCCTTATAAAATCGGCCACCTGAACCAGGCCGTGCGATTCCAGCATCTTTATCACCACATCCGGATGGATATGAACCGGCGGCGGGTCTTGCGCGACCGCAGCGATATCGAGGATGCGTTCAAGAGCCCCCCGCACCTCCCGGCAGGAGTCCTCCTCGTCCTGACGGTAGAGGATGGCACGGGCCAGATATTCCAGCTTGCGGGGGTGTATCTGCTGTCTGCCCTGCTTTTCAATATCCTCTATCAGTGGCCGGTAGTGTTCGCCGACCAGATCGCAATCGATCATACTTCTCAGAAACAAGGTAACTTTGTCCACCTTACCACCGGCGTTGGCGTGGACAAACAGCGACAGGGCCTGGGCCGGATCTATCGACCGGGCCAGGTCGAAGCTGACCCCGTCCTGAAGGACCCTCTGATAATCGTCGCGGGTGATCCAGTAGTTTTCAAAGAGCGCCTGTAAGAGGTTCTGCAGGGCTCCCGCAATCTTTTGGCTGGAGAAATCAAACATCGCATCCTGCGTATCGATCACCTGAAGTAAATGCTGGTGGATATGATGGAAGATGTGGCGGCGGATGCCTGAGGTAAGGGATTTCAGTGGTAAATCACGATAGAGGATACGATCCTGACCCTCAGGCCAGGCTGCCAGATAATGTTCGACCACCCTATCGAGCGCTCTGCTGATCAGCTCTTCGTCAAGAACCGGCAGGCCCGGCAGGGGCTCAGGTGGCGTGACGGGTTCCTTCTCCTCCGGGACGATGGCTTCTGCGGTTGGGGCTTCGGCCGGCGGCGGTTCAGCGAAGATGGTCTCAATCTGATCCGGCTTCTGTCTGGCCGGCTTCGGTGGGGAAACCGTCTCCAGGGCTGATTCAGTGGATTTGACCCCTTCGATCACATCGGCGCCCACTACCAGCTCAGCCCGGTTCCCCCTCACATCCTTTCGGGAAGGAGGCATTTCCTCCTCAGCCCTCAATACCTCCACACCCGCCTCAGCCTCATCCATGCGTCGCGCCGCCTCTAACAGCAGGGCCTGCCATGGCTCGGCGATAGTCTGAGCCCTGTCGGTAGAGGCGGGCTCAAGGGTGAAGCTGCCGCCACTCCAGTTAAAAATCTCATAGAAGGCGTCCGCCCCGACCAGATCGCCGCAGACGGCATGAACAATCTCACCTTTCTGAAAGTAGAGCGACCCTTTACCCTGGTCAGCGGTCAGCCCCAGCGCCATCGAGCGGCCACTCATTCCGATAAGCTGTATAATATCGGGGAGCTGTATCGACTCCAGTCTGCCGCCGAACCCGAGTTCGGGCCCCTTCAGCGTGCCCCGGATCAATTCAGCCAGCTCAGGAAGATCGAAGGGCTTTTCTATGTAACGGACGGCACCCTGTTTCAGCCATTCCTTCTTCAACTCCCGGGTCCCGTATCCGGTCATAATCACAAAGAACACATTCGGATACCGGTCCTTGACCATCAGCAGCAGCTCCAGTCCGTTGATAGCAGGCATCCTGAAATCGCTCAGGATCAGACGGATGTCTTCATGTTCCTCAAGCAGAGGTAACACCTGCCTGGAATCACTGGTGGCAATCGGTATTATACCCAGGTCACTATTGTTAAAATAATCACTGATAGTCTCAGTGATCTCTTCATCGTCGTCAACGATAAGGATTTTTGCAGGTTGCACCGTCATCTTCGGTCTATTAATAACAGGTGGTCGGGGTTGGGACAACCCCGACTACAGCTGAACCAGGAATGCCGGCATATTCCGGATCGAGAACAACCCCGACTACAACTTCGGATCGATTGTCAATTGTGACTGATAGTCGTTTGAATTACCGATCTTACTGTTTTGAGGATATTAACCAAACAGTTATTAAGGGGTGCAATTTAATCTTGTATTATGATTAATGTCGACTGGGTGGCCTGTCCAGCGAGCTGGACAGGT
>MWJR01000063.1 GCA_002127415.1 Calditrichaeota bacterium AABM5.125.24 | reverse complement strand
GAACATACGGGCTTACTTACACAGCACTCAAAAAAGACCAGATATCGTAAGAAGCTACTTCCAGGCTAAATCTGTTCGCTATGCAGCTGCATAGATAGGTACACTATAAATTGCACTTGGTAATAAATAATGGAAATATAATAATGATAAGTGTAATTACACAGGTATATAATAATGAGAAATATCTGCGCCAGGAAATAGGATCGGCATTGGTGAAAGATGAATCTGGTGAGGAAATAATTATTGAGGATAATTCACCTGATAATATCTTGATGGTCTGTAAAGAGTTAGAGGATGAATATCCAAGCTCCAAAGCACATGCGTCCAAAATAATAATATAATAATGAGTCTTGAAAATGACTGCGAAAAGGCTATTGACAAGAAGAAATATTTACTCAAATATTAGGGAGAATTCATCATTTGAGTGGGCACATATATATCTTGAAGGTACTCCTATTCCGCCCCATAAGTATGGATCATTTAATTATACACTTTGGGAACTACTTAAGATTAGGGAAGGACGGGATCTACTTATATCGCCTTACTATACCGAAAAAGAATATGACTTAATGATGGAAAGCTCGGCCCCAATTGTGCAATTCAAATGCAAATATCCATTAATAAAAAGAATCCAAAATAGATTATTAAGAGAACTGAAGAATGAGGCTACTAGGCACAATATTTTTAGTCCAGTGTCAATTATAGTTGCGGATATAATACGTGAGTTTAATATTAAAAATATATTATTATGGAACGTATTTGATTTAACTTGTGATTTTAGAACTATATTACCAGAATGTAAAATAGCATTGTCACAAAGAGTATTCGATTATAAATTAGACGTCAAACAGTATGATTCATTGGATTACTTAACAACTTTATCGTATGAGCAAACAAGGCATCTTTTCAGAAATTTGCCTAGACTTACACCTTTAAGCATAACAATTCCTAATGGTACAAATACAGAATTATTTTGTATGCCGAGTAAAAATGAAAAGTCTTCTATTAGAAGAAAAATAGGAATTAAGGATTCAGAATTTGTATTGATATTTCCTTCGAAGCTTGCTGCCTATAAGGGAACCTCGTATCTATTAAAATTGATAGACATTGCAAAAAGGAGAAGATATTCATGGACATTTCTGGTTGTTGGGTATATTCACAGATCACTTGATTTGAGTAAAAAGGATGAATTGGAGAGAATCTTAAGAAATTCAAATAACGTTATATGGGTGAATGGTGTAAATGCTAATGAGATGCCGATTTACTACAAAGCTGCTGATCTGGCTGTCTTACCGTTTGTGTGTAAAGAGGCTTTTTCACTTTGTGGTTGCGAAGCATTAGCATCTGGACTTCCATTGATAGCTTCACGAGCAGGCGGACCTAAGGAATTTATTAAAGATAGTTACAACGGATATTTGTGTAGACAGGAGTATTTAATAGATGATATGATCAAAAGCATTTTGTTACTGTATAAAGATCGGAGTAAGCTGAAAAGTATGTCTGCAAACGCACGTAAATATGCTGAGAAATGTTTGTCATTAGACAGATACTTGAAGAATTACTGTGCTTTCCTTGAGTATAGACATGACGATATAGAAAATGATCTTTCAATTCCTGAATAATTGGGGTTTTACCAAATTATAAAACTATTACGCTTACCCTTTGACCGTCCCAAGCGGCTTCATGCGTGCGACCTTCTGCGATATCCCTGCGCCATGAACAACTTCTACAACCTCGCCCACGTCCTTGTAAGCCTCAGGGACCTCCTCGTTCAGCGTCCAGCGACCTCGAGCCCGCACGGTAATCCCCTTTGCAGCCAACTGACGAACGATATCCTGCCCTTTGGTGGCTTGAACTGCCGCCTTACGGGAGAGTATCCGACCGGCGCCGTGGCAGGTGCTGCTGAATGTCGTTTCGGTTGCCCGGTCAGTTCCGACCAGCACGAACGAAGCCCGACCCATGTCACCGGGGATGATGACCGGCTGTCCTATCTGACGGTAGTCTTCGGGCAGGGTTGGATTACCCGGCCCGAAGGCACAGGTGGCACCCTTGCGGTGAACGCACAGCTTCTGCCGGCGACCGCCCACCTCGTATTCCTCTACCTTGGCTATGTTGTGACAGACATCCCAGACCATCCGTAGTCCGAGCTCTGGCCAGGGATGCTTAAAGAAGTCCTCGAAAATTCGCCTTGTCAAACTGACCATCACCAGCCGGTTTCCCCAGGCGAAGTTGGCGGCGCAGTTCATCGCGGCGAAGTATTCCCGACCCTCTCTGGATTTGAACGGTGCGCAGGCAAGCTGCCGGTCCGGTAGATCAATCTGCTGACGACGCACCACCCCTTGCATCACCTTGAGAGCTTCATCACAGACCTGGTGTCCGAGTCCGCGGGATCCGCTGTGAACCATAACCACCATCTGACCTTTGAACAGCCCGAAAGCCTCGGCTGCCTCCCGATGGTAAATATCGGTCACCTCCTGAATCTCGAGGAAGTGATTGCCGGAGCCGAGTGTGCCGAGCTGCCTCTGTGCCCGCTCCTGAGCTCGATTGGACACTAACGTTGAATCCCCGCCACCAAGGGCTCCGCGCTCCTCCATATGGTCGAGATCGGCACTGTCCGCCAGCCCCTGTTTGACAACCCACCCGGCGCCTGTCTCCAGAACCTGATTCAAGTCCCGGTTTGACAACTTTATCCGGCCTTCCGATCCGACACCGCAGGGCACTGTGTTGAATAGGGCGTCGATCAGCTTGGGGATCCGGTTACGCACATCGCCGGCTTTCATATCGCTTCGTATCAGAGAGACCCCGCAGTTTATGTCGTAGCCGACCCCTCCCGGTGAGATGATCCCCTCTTCCAGATCGAAAGCTGCGACGCCTCCGATCGGGAATCCGTAGCCCCAGTGGATGTCCGGCATTGCCAGTGAAGCCCTCACTATGCCGGGCAGAGTCGCCACGTTGGCCACCTGGAGCGGAGTCCGGTCGTTTATAATTCGGGGAATCATTTCGGGAGAGGCGATGATCTCCCCGGGCACACGCATGCCGGTAACGCTGCCCTTCGGCAACCGCCACCTGAAAGGGGCTATCTGTTCGAGTTTGAACTGATCCTCTGCCATATCAGGAATGTAGTTTAGTTGTTAAGGTATGACCTTCAATTCTGACGTTTCACACGTCAAACACAACCTTTGTCCGCCAGATTGCCCCGGTATCTATCTTCAGATTGTGGTATGTTGCGGCTTTTATTTCTCTTACGAAATACCGATTAACTTGACCGCGGACGCCCAGTATCCAGGCTCTAACTGTGTCATCATAACTGAAATTTACCGACTCCACCTCGAGCGGCCACCATCCATCGATCTGGCAGGCATTAAGGAGCTCGTTCAGCAGGTTAACCAGCCGCTCCTCGTCGTCGTAACCGTCCCCTTTGATTGAGAAGATGTCCTCTTTACCTTTCGGAATCTCCTCTAACGTTCTCTCCCATCCTTCTCCATCAGGGACTCCGGTTAACAGCGCAATGACGGCTTCAAGCCCGTTTCGAAAGAGGCTCTTACGGTCACCGGCTTCCAGTTCAACCGCTATATCCGCCTGATGCTCGACAAATCGGAACATATTTACGTTGATAAATGAAGAGTAATGAATTAATTGTTGTGTCAAACGTCCCATTTGACAGCACACAATTGATGGTTGGCAAATAATGAGTCATTCATCGTCTTCCAGACATCTAACCTTATTTTCACCTTCCATCTCGTATTTTCTGGTGCACTTAGGGCAGCTTGCCGACCTGCTGCCTGAGAAATCGAGCCTGGTGCCGCACTTGCACATCCAACCGGTTACTTTGGCGGGATTTCCCAGCACCAGCGCAAAGTCAGGGACATCATTGACCACCATCGCGCCGGCGCCGACGAAGGAGTATCGTCCCAGCGTGGTCCCGCAGATGACGGTCGCGTTAGCGCCGATAGAGGCTGACCGCTTCACCAGGGTTCGCTGGTAAAACTCGGAGCCGCGCTGAGGAAACTCGCTGCGCGGGTTCTTGATGTTGGTGAACACCATAGAGGGGCCGCAGAATACATAGTCCTCGAGGATGACCCCTTCATAGACGGATACGTTGTTCTGTATCTTGACGAAGTTGCCGATGACCACATTGCTGCCGACATTCACGTTCTGTCCGAGCGAGCAGTTGCGGCCTATCCTCGTGTTGGATTGTATGTGCGAGAAGTGCCAGATCTTAGTCCCGGCGCCGATCTCGACCCGCTCGTCAACGAAGGACGAGGGGTGGACAAAGTATGGTGGATTGGCTGCAGGCTTGTCCTCGTTCGGATTTATGGAACTGCCGGTCAGAGCCGCCTGAGCCTTCTCGAGAACCATCAGAACAGCAAGACCGTTGGCGCCGTCAGTCAGGGGTTGCGAGCCGGTGCGGATACATTCGATGAAGTGCCGGCACTCGGCAGTCAGGGGCAGTTCAGGCTCGTAGGACACCGGTTCCGGCTCACCGTCACGCTTAACCGGACTCCCGCTGATCAGGTCGATGCCTTTCGAATACAGGACCAGCTTATTCTGGGTCTGCGCGTCCTCGAAGACCACCATACTCCTGTCCCCGATAACCACCAGGCGATGCTCCTTGAACGGGTGCAGCCAGCTGACATGTATGTGCGCCACGATGTTGTTCGGATACCTGAGATGGGTCACCGTCACGTCGTGAATGCCGGGCTGCAGGAACACACCCCCTTTCGCATCGACCTCAACCGGGGCGTCGCCGACCAGATACGACAGAGCGGCGATGTCGTGAGGCGCGAAGCTCCAGAGGATATTCTCCGCCTTTCGCACCGTCCCCAGGTTAAGACGGTTGGAATAGATATATTGCAGGGTTCCCAGCCGTCCCTGTTCAATCAGTTCCTTGATCTTACGAATCGCGGGATGGTAGAGCAGCAGGTGACCGACCATCAGGATGCGCTGGCGGGATGAAGCGAGTTGGATGAGTTCCTCAGCGTGTGAGCTGTGCAGTGCCAGCGGCTTTTCGACCAGGACATGCTTGCCACCTTCCAGCAGCCGACATGCGACGTCATAATGAGTGTCGGCTGGTGTGGCGACCGTGACCCCCACTATGCCGGGATCATCCAGTATGGAGTCGAGCCGGTTAAAGACCTTGATCTCAGGGTATCTCCCGGAGATTTCGGCGCAGCGTTCGGGGTTGGTGTCCACTGCCGCGGCCAAGGCTCCCAGCTCGTCCATGGTCCGCAGATGGTTGGTGCCCCACCGTCCCCCACCGATTACTGCGATGTTACGCATTGGAGTAGGCCCTGATTGCACCGATGATGTAGTCCTGCTGTTCATGACTGATTTCGGGGTAAATCGGCAATGCCAGTGTCCTCTCGGCAGCCTCTTCAGCCACCGGGAAATCCCCTTTACGATAATTCAGATAGTCGAAGCAGGGCTGTAGATGAAGCGGCACCGGGTAGTAGATGGCTGTGCTGACGTCGCGCTTGGCCAGATACGACTTGAGACCGTCGCGGTCGGGAACGTTGATGATGTATTGGTTGTAGATGTGCCATTCCCGCGGATAGGTCAGTTGCGGGCAAGTCAGTCCGGGGATACCGTTCAGGTGTTGGTCGTAGTATGCGGCAGCCTCCTGTCGCTCCCTGTGCCATCGGTCGAGGAATGGCAGCTTCACCAGCAGAGCCGCCGCCTGGATGGTGTCAAGCCGGAAGTTGCCGCCGATGAGGTGATGATAATACTTGGGACGCGCCCCGTGCACCCTCATAATACGGAGCTTGTCAGCGAAATCGTCGTCATCGGTGACTACCATCCCGGCGTCGCCAATCCCGCCCAGGTTCTTGGAGGGGAAGAATGAGTAGCAGCAGGCCAGTCCCAGGCTTCCAGCCCTGACAACATCGCCATCCCGGGAGTAGCGGGCACCGATGGCCTGAGCGCAGTCCTCTATAATTGGAATTCCCGACAGTGCGGTAACTTCCAGAAGCGGAACTATATCGGCAGCCTGTCCGTAAAGGTGAACCGGTATAATGGCTTTGACCTGCGCCCGCTCCTTCTCGCTTAACCCCTCGATTAAATCGATTGTTCTCCCCGGGTCGAGGTTATAGGTTCGAGGGTCAATGTCTGCGAACATCAGTCTGGCTTGCAGCCTGGCCGCTGCGCCTGCAGTGGCGAAGAAGGAGTAGGGTGTGGTGATAACGATGTCGTCCGGGCCGATGTCAAGCGCCATAAGCGACAGCAGCAGGGCGTCAGTGCCGGAAGAGACCCCGATGCCGTGTTTGACTCCGGTGTATCTCGCAACCGCCTGTTCCAGCTCGGCGATCGATGGGCCCATTATATATTGAGTTGAATCTATGACATCCGTTATGGCTCGGATGAGTTCCTCGCGAAGGGACGGAAGCTGTGCCTTCAGGTCAAGCTGTGGTATTTTCATAGGGTTTCCGGTTTTTAACTACCGATTCAGCAGTTCGCTTCGGTAGATGTTATCTAAAATCTTTCCGACCGTTTGATAGTTGAATCTGTCTCGGGCGGATTGGGCGATTCTTTCTGAGGAATATGAATTGCAGTTGTCCAACATACTGTCAATTGCCTCTGCGAGAGAACCGGCATCTTTTGGGGGAACTAAAATACCGGCGTTTTCATCAACCAATTCACCGGTGCCACCCACTTTAGTTGCAACTACTGGAACGCCGGAGGCCATAGCCTCTATTATCACGCACGGCAGATTCTCCCATATGCTTGGCAAAACAAAGAAATCAGATCGACGCATAAATTCCGCTACATCTTCTCTTTTTGGTATAAATCCGAGAAATTTCACCAAATCATTAATCTGCAGTTCTTTAGCCATATTCTCATAATCCTCTCGGTTAGGGCCGTCTCCGATTATATCAAGTCGGAAGTCCCTTCTTTTTGCTTTAATGCGTTTAATTGCCTCCAGCAGAAATGGAACACCCTTTACTGGTAAAAGACTGCACACCAATAATATCCTTTTTATTTCATCATTCCTTATTTTATCGATTTGAGGATAAAACAGCTCGGTATTCACCGTGTTAGGAACTGCATGAAACCGATTTTTTATTCCATAATTCTCGATGTGCTTTATGAGGTTTTTACTGTCCGGCAGTATAACTCTGGCTCTGTTCATGGCGAATCTGGCCTTCATCTTCTCAGCAGTTGTCAACAACCTGAGGGGAAAGCCGGACCAGTGTTCGGTGATCGCGACCGGTATTTTGAAAATACGTCCCAGAATTACTGCCGGGACGCCGGCGGAGTAGATGTGAGCGTGTATGATGTCGGGTTTATAACCCCTTTTAAATAACTTAATACAATAGTGCAAAGTAGTCAACACCTGGATCAGATATTTCGTCCGGGGGATCGGAAGAGGCCTTTGTCTGATCCGAATGGTCCTTATTTCATTGTCTGTGTGTTCGAAGACTTCATATGGGAAGTTGGCTCCGCTTGAATATTCTGGTAACACAAATACTGTGATGTCATTGTATAAAGCGGCTGATTTGGCGTGTTCTTCAACAAAGATTCCCGATATCGAACCCTCTTTTGATGGATACCAGGTGGTAATAAAAAGGACTTTCAGGCGTTTGTTTGATTTCATCATTTTATCTGTCAATCACTCGAGATGTCACGTAATTGTCTCTTCAGGTCAACCAGTTCACGCATCAGATCTGTAGTTGAACGACCTTCCCGCCTGGCTTGACCGATCTGTTCTTCGATCTTGATGGCTCTACGCTGAAGATCGTTCCGTTTTAGCGCTGCGAGGCAGCCACGGACCTCATGGCTCGCCTGTTCATTGTCAATCGTCTGACCAGCGATCACAGCTTCAGCGATAAAAGCGCGCACTTCCGGTTCGTTGAACCGTTCGGGCAGGGATGAGGTTTCAATCGCCTCGCCCCGCAGGTGAGCGCGCTCGAGTGTAGAATAGAGTTCGCGAAATGACGGATGTCTAATGCTTTCAACCGGCAGATCGACCAGACATTCGACGGTAAGCTCTGGGTGTCCCAATAAGGCTCGCACCAGATCACGTTCGGCGATACTTTCCGGGGGGACCGTCAGGTAGGTATGCTGAACCTGGCTGGTAGCCTCTTCCCGGCGCGATCTGAGACCGGCCAGTGCTTTGTCGAGTGCTTCACGTCGTATCTCGATGGCTTCGGATAGCTCGGTAAGCAGGAGTTCCCGCTGAAGAGGATCGGTCACGTTGCGTATCGTCTCCAACAGACTCCGGGCGGTCCCGATCCGTTCAGCCTGACCTTTCGATAGATCGACCCTGGCCGTCTCCAACCCGAACTGCACGAAGGAGCTATCTTGTTTCAGAGTTTTGAGGAGTCTTTCCTTGCCGTTATCTTTGTGGAGCAGTGAGTCGGGGTCTTCGCCCTCAGGCAGCCTGATGAGCCGGACCTCAAGTCCGGCCAGGGTCAGCACATCGGCGGCCCGGACAGCAGCCGCCACACCCGCTGTGTCGGAATCATACACCACATATACCCGCGAGACAAACCGGCCGAGCAGTTTTGCCTGAGCCTGGGTCAGGGAGGTGCCGAGTGAGGCGACTGCGTTCTGCACGTCGGCCTGAACCAGCGCCAGCAGGTCAGTATATCCCTCCACCAGGAATGTGAACCCTTCCCGGCGGATGTGATCGCGAGCCACGTTGAGGCCGTAAAGGTTGTCACCCTTGCGATAGACGGCGGTTTCGGGGCTGTTTATGTATTTGGCGTCGTCATCATCGGGGGTCACGCCGTCCAATCTACGACCGCCAAAGGCCACCGGTTTGCCGGACAGGTTGTGGATGGGAAACATTATGCGCGCCCGGAAGCGATCCACGAATCCGGAACCGTCTTTCCGCCGCAGAGCCAGCCCTGCCTGAGCCAGTGTATTACCGCTGACACCGGACTTGGCCCCCAGGCTGACCAGCCCATCCCAGCCGGGTTCCGCCCAGCCGAGCAGATAGCGCCGGATTATCTCAAGGTCAATTCCCCTCTGCTTCAGGTATTCGAATGCGCGCCCGGCCTCCGGGGAGCTGCCAGTTCCCACCAGACGGCTGTGGAACCATTTGACGGCAAGGCCGTTGGCCTGGAACAGCCGGTCACGTTCGGTGCGGGAGGCTTGATCTGTCCTGCCGGGAGCCCTCTCCGGAAGCTCGATTCCCGCCCTTTCAGCCAGCATCCGCACCGCCTCAGGAAATGAAACCCCCTCCATCTCCATCAGGAAGGTGAAGACATTCCCCCCCTTACCGCAGCCGAAGCAGTGGAACATCCCCCGATCCGAGAGGACGTGGAACGAAGCCGTCTTCTCGGTGTGGAAGGGACAGCGTGCCCAGTAGTCGCCCGCTCCGCGCCGCTTGAGGGTAATATAATTCCCCACAACCTCGGCAATATCGACCGCCTGCCGGACCCTTTCTACATCGCTGTCGTCGAAGAAACCGGACATATAGAAGTTCCTGAGTTCCTGAGTGTCTGAGTGGTAAAGTGACAGAGTGACAAAGTGACAATTTCACGGAATAAGTAGATGTCATTCCCGCGAAGCAGGATGTCCGAGCATACAGAAAATGTGCTGTCACCAGTCCTCAGGTAACAGTTATTGTTAATCAGGGCACTTTATTATATACACTTGTCGGACCGGCGAAGCAGTCTGTCCGAGAACACCAATACGCCCGCCGTCACACGAGGACGTGTAACGGCACGCAAAACCAAATCCTCTGACATTGTGTTGTGCCGGAATTACAATTGAGGTAAACAGTCTTATTAAGGGGTGCAATTTAATCTTGTATTATGATTAATGTCGACTGGGTGGCCTGTCCAGCTCGCTGGACAGGTT
>MWJR01000196.1 GCA_002127415.1 Calditrichaeota bacterium AABM5.125.24 | reverse complement strand
TTCAGGTCCTCATCGTCGATCTTCCATCCTGAACCCCCGACGGTCTCTTCGATCTGGGAGGGTCTCCTGGCTCCGGCAATGGCGCTGGTCACCACCTCCAGTCGCAGCACCCAGGCGATGGTGAGCTGGGCTATGGTTTTCTCATAATTGGCGGCGATGGGACGGAGCTTATCCACGAATTCGAGGTTGATGCCGAGGTTAGGCTGGTTGAACTCGCCGTCCCGGCGGCGCCAGTCTTCCCGAGCCACCCGGTTTACATCGAAGCTGCCGGTCAGCAGGCCCGCCTGCATCGGGCTGTAGGCGACCACGCCGATGTTGTTCTCTTTACAGTAGGGAAGCTCGGTCCCCTCGACAGCCCGGCGCATCATACTGTAAGGCGGCTGAAGCGAGGTGACGGGGTGGAGTCTCTGGGCCCGCTCGAGCTGGGGGACGTCGAAGTTGGAGACACCCCCGCAGCGCACCTTCCCCTCCTCGATCAGGCGGCCGATGGTCTCCCAGGCCTCCTCGATCTCCCCCACGCCTTCCGGCCAGTGGACCTGATACAGGTCGATGCGGTCGGTCTTCAGTCGGCGCAGGCTCTCCTCGCACTCCCGGCGGATGTTGCCCGCGGTGAGGTCGCCGCTGATATTGCCGGCCTCGTCCCAGACCCGGGTGCACTTGGTGGCGATGATCACCTCGTCGCGCATCCCCTCGACCGCCCGCGCCACTATCTCCTCGCTGTGACCCAGGCCATATACGGCGGCGGTGTCGATCCAGTTGACCCCCAGCTCCAGCGCCCGGTGGATGGCGGCAATTGCTTCACCGTCGTCCTGAGGACCCCAGCCGAAGTCGTAGCCCCCGCCTCCGATAGCCCAGGCACCGAAACCCACCTCGGACAGGTAAAGATCCGAGTTGCCGAGTTTTCGGGTGTTCATGTAAATCCTCGTTGAAGATATTAGTAGTCAGTTCTTAACCCCCCCTTTGTCCCCCCCTACTGACGTAAGGGGGGAGATCTTGTGCTGTCACGTGCCCCCACGTGACAGCGTGTCAGAAGTCAGCTCTTTACTACCCCTTTTATCCCCCCATACTGTCGGGTGGCCCGGCCAGCTCGCTGGCCGGGTTTCATCTATTACAATCCCTTACCACTGAGGTTCTCCTTCGAGAATGCCCGCTCCAGCGCGGGGTCGGTGAAGACGCCGTCCTTGCGGATCAGCTTGCCGTCGAACCATATCTCACCACCGCCGTAGTCCGGGCGTTGGATCAATATCATATCCCAGTGAATGGCGGACTGGTTGCCGTTGGGGGCCTCGTCGTAGCACTGCCCGGGGGTCAGGTGGAAGGAGCCCGCGATCTTCTCGTCGAACAGCGTATCCCTCATCGGATGCAGGATGAACGGATTGATCCCGATGGCGAACTCGCCGGTGTAGCGCGAACCTTCGTCGGTGTCGAGGATCTCGTTCAGCTTCCCGATGTTGGCATCGGCCGTTGCATTGATGACTTTACCGTTCTCGAAGGTCAGCGAGATATGATTATAGACGACCCCCTGATAGAGGGAGGGGGTGTTGAAGGTGATGGTTCCGTTGATAGAGTCCCTCACAGGCGCGGTATAGACCTCACCGTCGGGGATGTTGCGCTTGCCGTCGCACTTCACGCAGGGGATCCCCTTGATGGATAAGGTCAGGTCGGTGCCGGGGCTGACGACGCGCACCCGGTCGGTGGCGTCCATCAGGGCGAACAGCGTGTCCTGAGCCAGTGACATCTTCGCATAGTCGAGACAGCAGACGTCGAAGTAGAAGTCCTCGAATGCCTCCTGCGAGGTCTCCGCAAGCTGTGCCATCGCATTGTTGGGGTAGCGCAGCACCACCCATTTGGTGCGCTTGACCCGCTCCTCCAGGTGCACCGGCTTGTAGAAGAGGGTGTTCTGCTTCTCGATCTGCCCGCGATCGATGTCGGCCAGGTCGAACGGGTTGTCCGAACCGCGCAGTCCGATGTAGGCGTCTGTGCGCTTCATAAGCTCCAGGTGCAGCTCGGCCTGGCGCTTGAACTGATCGTCCCCGGCACCCTTCACGAACTGCCGGATGAGCGACTCGTCGCTGTAATACCAGAAGGGTGTAGCGCCCTTCTCGGTGGCCAGGCGGATGACCTGCTTGCCCAGCTCGAGCGTGTCCTTGCCCTTCATCTCCAGATACAGGGTCTCACCCGGCTGCAGCTCGACTGAGTAATCGATGAGCTGTCGAGCCAGGATTTCGTGGCGTTTATCTCTCATATTTAACCTTTAATGGCCGTCAGGGCGCCGTCCCTGACGGCGATAATCGGTGGGTATCTATTCCGGCAACTGCCGGACTGCCAGCCACGGCGGGCCGGCAGCGGTTGAAAGATTGCTTCGTCCGGCAACTGCCGGACTCGCAGTGGCAATTTAGTTGCTACGAGACACTCAGTCCATCAGACAGCAGACTCTTGCTACCCAAACCTAAAGCTTAAAACCCAAACAGTTTGTCCGAAAATGTTGAATCCGGCAAGGCGGACGCCCCCAGCGCCTGTCCTGACGGTTTACAAACGATCTTATGATCCGGACGAACCGTTGGTCTGCATGGATGAAACATCCAAACAACTTGTCAAAGAAACGCGTCAGACAGTTCCGGCTGAACCCGGCATACCTGCGCGCTATGATTTTGAATACGAGCGCAATGGTGTCAGTAATCTGTTCATGTTTTACGAACCATTTGGCGGCGACCGGTATGTGTCGGTAACCGATCGCCGAACCAAAAAAGATTGGGCGTTGCAGATAAAAGAACTGTTGGATAATCATTATCCCAATGCCCGGAAAGTGGTTCTGGTTATGGATAATCTCAATACACACACCGGGGCTTCATTGCACGAGACGTTTCCGCCGGATATTGCCAGGGGATTGATGGACCGCTTGGAGTTTCATTATACCCCTAAGCATGGCAGTTGGCTCAATATTGCTGAGATAGAATTACGAGTTTTAATTGGTCAATGTCTAAACCGTCGGATTCCTGATGAACAAACTTTGGATCGTGAAGTCGCACATTGGCAGAAACAGCGTAATTTACTCCAAGCCAAAGTAGACTGGCACTTTAACTGCCGATGACGCCAGGATTAAGCTGAAACGACTTTACCCAATCTTATTGTCTTGACACGACAATAGTAAATATCACCCTCACCAGTTCAGATTGAACCCCGGCTGCAGGAACGGGTTGCTGCGCCGTTCTTCCCCCACGGTAGTCTCGGGGCCGTGACCGGGGAGGATAAGGCAGTCGTCACCCAGGGGATAGACCTTCTCGCGCACCATCCGCAGCAGCATCTCGAGGCTGCCGCCAGGGAAGTCGGTCCGTCCAATGGAGCCCGCAAACAGCAGGTCCCCCACGATGGCGAAGGTGTCGGCGCAGAATATGAGACTGCCCGGGCTGTGACCGGGAGTTTCAAAGACCCGAAGCTCGCCCTCCCCGACTGTGACCACATCCCCCTCGTCCAGCAGGCGGTCGGCGGGGATTGAGCTCGCCGGCATCCCGAACTGTGCCGACATATTCTTCCACGGGTCGGTCAGCATATCGGCATCCTTGCGGCCGATTACGAGCGGCGCTCCGGTGGCAGCGACCAGCTCGCGGTTGCCGCCGATATGGTCACCGTGGCCGTGAGTGTTGATCACTGTCGTAACCCGCAGATTCAGCACCTTCAGCCGGTCCAGGATACGCTCGACCTCGCCCGCCGGGTCGAATACAACAGCCTCACCGGTGGGGCGCCAGGCAACGATGTAACAGTTGACCATCAGCTCCCCCACCACCAGCCGCTCAATCAGCCACCGTTCGTCTGCAGGGTTCAAGGTGACAGTATCCTGTATGTGCGGTCCATCCCTTCCAGGAACAGCAGGTTCAGACAGGGGACACCGGCGTCGAGGAATCGGTCCATAACCCCGTCGGGGTTGCCGTGTAGCGGGTGTGGTTTGAAGAACCAGCCTCCCCGGTCGAATCGTATATTAGCCCCGCCGCCGAGGGTGGCCTGACCTCCGCCCACATTGATGAAACAGAAGTAATCATCCGGTTCGCCGTAGAACAGCATCCGCTTCTTGACCGCATCCCGCAGGCTGATCGGCTTCAGCAGCGGCAATCGGCTGCGACGAACCGCCAAAACTGCCAATTTCTGAGCGTATTCGCCCCATTCGTGCCCCCGGTCGCCGGTGCCTCCGAGGGTAACTGCGCTGCTGCCGACGCGCAGTATCTTCTCCTCGCGCAGCAGCCGCTCCATCTCGGGCCAGGAAAGTCCGACCTCGTTGGCTCCCCAGCTTGAGGCCCCCACCGATGCAATGGCCTTAACATCAGCCTTCAGCTCCTGCAGCGCTGCCAGCACAGCGATATTCAGTGCCGGGAACGAGCCCGAAAACGACACCGCCACGTCCGCCCCGGACCAGATGTCACGCGATGCCAGCTCCCGCACCAGCCAGGTCGCCCAGCCCGGCTCGCGAGACAGCTCCTTGGCCTCCTCGTTGCCGATGGTGGTGGTCAGCGGTGAGTGTTCGATTCCTACCACTCCGGTTCGCTGCGGATCCTGAACCGTGTCAGCTATATCGAACTGGACTCGAACCTCCCACAGGAAGCGGAATGCCCGCTGGACGGTCTCCTCAGCACGTCGGGCCATCGCCTCCACAGCAGTCGAATCACACGCCGAGCCTGAAGCGGGTTCGGCCGTAATGAGGAAAAACAGGAGCAGGAGATGGAGGACAGAAACAGGGAAAGCCGAAGGGTTAACAGTTGATCGTCGGGGCAACATTCTAATTCTTAACTCTCGGTTTTATACACGGTAAGAAGAGGATTTATTAAAATTTAAGAAACTTCTTAATATGGTAGGTCAGACACTCCTGTCTGACCAGGCCGGACAGGAGTGTCCGGCCTACTAATATCCATACACCAGAGTGAACGTCAGCGTGGTTTTTCCCCCTGGAGGCACGTTCACCGGAAATACGATCCTGTTAGCCGCCTCGCTGGTGAATTCGACCGGTTGCCCGTTCGCGGTGGCGTTCTCAACTTTGTAGTAGCCGAAGACCCTCTGTTCGACATGGACGGTGGCGGGGCCGTTGCGACTGCTGGTCAGTTCGACCCGCCAGGTCTCCTGGTGGCGGTTGCGCTCCGGCCTGGCCTGAGCGATGCGGGTTCGTCTGGCGGTCAGGTCGAACGCCGCGCCGACATCGAGTTCCACCCCGGCTCCCGGCGGAGTGGCGGGAAGATGGTCCTCACCGATGAAGCTCAACTGCCCCTCGGCACTGCGGCGATAGAGCCCGACGTCCCCTTCCGGAAGAGGTCGTCCCGCCCCGGCAGCCTCGCTGTTGTCAAACCGCAGCTCCACCCGCACCTGCCGGTCGTCGAGCAGGTGTGGGAAGACGAAGCGGCGCTCAACCTTGATCTGCTGAGAAGGGAAGAACGGCGTCTGTATGGTCTGATTGCCCCTCAGGTCAATCGGTCGGTCCAGAGGGTAGCGATAATACTCAAACATCCGCCCACCGATTTCGGATTTCGGATTTCGGATTTCGGATTTTTGTCCTGTGTCACCTCCCCAATTTTCGGGATCCTCCGAGCGGTGCGTCCCCCCAGCGACAAGCACGACCTCCGCCTGAGGGAAGTCGAGCGGCAGTTCGTTGTAAATGGTGAAGAAGCCGGACAGTTCGAGGCTGTCGTTCCCCATCAGTTCAGCCCGGTAGTCGCAGGTCCAGCTTACGTCGCTGGTGATATAGGAGAGCTCGACCGGCAACCCCTTAAGCTTTCTGTCGGCCTCGACCCCCCACCGCAGGGTCGGCTCGAGGAACAGCCCCTCCGGCATGGAAGGGTAATACATCTCGGTCAGCTTCCCCCGGTCAACCACCATCAGCAGCGGATCTAAGGTGTCGGGCTGAAGGAACAGGCTGGTCTCGTCGAACTTGAGCAGCCTCCCCTCATAGATAATATCGTCGGCGGTGAAGGAGAACCAGCGGCCCAGGTAGCGGGTCAGCATCTTCTCATGGCTGACCAGATCGTAGTTGAATGACAGGAGCGCCGTGGTCAAATGGGTTTCTTTCTCCATCGGTCGGATGCTGGCGGTGTGCCCGTAGATGGCGTCCGAGATGCGATGGAAATCCACCAGGTTGATGCCCCCGGCAAGATCAACCCGCCGGAGCTCACGGACCATGGCCTGATCGCGGTTGTAGATATCGAGCCCGACCCAATCCCGCTGGTCGGGATCGGCTGCTCCGATGATCAGGGTCAGGATGAGGATGAAAGAGGTCAGGTTCATATATTTAGGATTTCGTATTTTGGATTATATATTGCGCCGAGCCTGGTTCGGAGTCCGGCCGGCAGCCGGTCAGGTTAATCCGGAAACCGCCGGACTAACGGTCGTTCAGGATGTAATGCGAGCCCCTCTTGCTTCCCTGGCGGGAGAGAAGACCACACTGGTGCAGGGCTTCGAGATGTCGCCGGGCCGTAGTTTCACTGCAGCCAAATCGCCTGGCATAAACGCTGCTGGTTATCCTGGAGCGGTTCTGGGTGAACAGCCTGGCCATCTCCTCCAGGTCCACTCTGGTTAAGATTGGAACGTTTAACCTTGCGATGCGGTCTGACAGCAGACGGAGAGTGTCCTCCTGAGCCCCGCTCGGCGTGGAAAAGACAAGATGTTGCGACTCAATAGTCTCACCCCTGCACAACACCAGCGCCCTGGCGACCACGTTTTCGAGCTCCCGGACATTGCCACTCCAGTGATACCCCTTTAATACCTCGATGGCTTCGGAGGAGAAATGGAGCGCCGAGATCCCCCGGCCCGAGCGTTTGAACCGTTCCAGTATGTGGACCGCCAGCGGCTCGATGTCGTCCGGGCGATCCTTCATAGAGGGCAGATGTATCTGGATGACGGAGACCCGGTAATACAGGTCGCGCCTGAAGCGTCCCGCCTCGACCTCGGCCTCCAGCGGTCGGTTGGAGGTCGCGATCAGCCTGAAATCAACGCTGACCATCTCGCCGCCGACCTTCTGAATCTCTCCGTCCTGCAGCGATCGTAACAACACCGCCTGGGCATGGGGGGAGAGCTCTGATATCTCATCCAGTATCAGCGTTCCTCCGGCGGCGGTCTCGAGCCAGCCGCGTCTGCCGTCGCGTGCGGCGCCGGTGAAGGCTCCGGGTGCGTAGCCGAACAGCTCCGATTCAACCAGCGACTCGGGCAGGGCTGCACAGTTGACAATAGTGAACTTGTGTGAGGCGCGCAGGCTGTTGGCGTGGATCTGTCGGGCGACCAACTCCTTCCCGGTGCCGGTCTCGCCGGTTATCATCACCGGGAAGTCGCATCTGGCGGCCCGGGCTGCCATTGTCATTGCCTCAAGCCAGCGGAGATTGGACCCTATCAGCTCTCCGCTGATGAACTGCGAAAGGTCGTCTTCTGTCGAGCTCTGCAGTCCCCAGTAGTCATAGCGCCGCGACACCAGTCGTTCGCCTATCTCGTATCCCTCCCCGGCGCCGGATTGAGGTTCGTCACGGATGACCTTTTCGAGCTCACCTAAAGGTGGAGGTGAGGTGCTGCTGTGCGAGGAGAGATAGTCTAACAGCAAGTCGCACAATCGGTGCACGTGGTGCCGCAGGGCCTCGTTATCCGTCTTCCCCGATGACTCGAGAGACCAGGTCTCGAACTGTTCTGCAAACGTATCGAGCAGGGTGGAATTCCACCAGGCTATGAGCTCATACGCATACAGCCTGACCAGATTACGCAGGATGGTATGATCGTCATTCAAGGCGTGGGGATCTAACTTAATGTTCATAGCTTGGGTCTGTGCGGTTGGGTGCACCGCCGCGCGCCCCTACATCCCCGGATCGCCGGGGTGACGGCGTGCCGTCATTCAGGCAGCAATCACCTGGTTCCGGCCGGCCTCTTTTGCCTGGTAGAGTGCGTGGTCGGCCAGCTCGATTAGCTGCTCCGGGGTTTTAACCCGCTTGTCGGGGTATTCGGAGGTGCCGAGGCTGATGGTAATCTGTTCGGGGCCCGGCTCGTCGTGGTTGTCGGCTGTCTCGCGAAAGTCGAACGATTCTATGGCCTTGCGCAGCTTGTTGGCGGCATAGGCCAGACCCTCGCCGACGGTCTCCGTCATCATCAGGATGAACTCCTCGCCGCCGTACCTGGCCACGGTATCGATGGTTCGGACGTTGCTTTTCATCAGGTCTGCTATCTGGCGTAGGACGCGGTCGCCTGTCATGTGACCGTAGGTGTCGTTGACCTTCTTGAAGAGGTCTATATCCGCCATAATGCAGCCCAGCTTGCCGCCGAACCGTCTGAGCCTGGCGAACTCACTGTGAAGACGCTCGTTGAAATGCCGCCGGTTCATCAGCCGGGTCAGGCCGTCGGTGACCGCCAGCTGCCATAGTTCCTGATTCTGCTGGGTGAGGTCTTCGCACCTGATGCTGAGTCGCCGCAGTCTCAGAGAACGAGCCACCCGATGAGCCAGCTCCTCAGGGGATGCGTGGTTGAATATGAGGTCGTCGATTCCGATCTTCCAGAGATTTCTCTTTGCCTCTTTCCCTTGAAGTGCCGATTTGCGGTCAGACTTGGGCGGGGCCCCGACGCTTTGGGATGACATCATAACCATAATCGAAAGGTCCGGATCGACACCGCGTGCCTTAATAACCAGGTCCTTCAGCGAAAGTCCGGGCAGGCTCCCATCGACCAGAATCAGATCAGCCTTCTCCTCTTCTATCCGTTGGACGAGCTCGGTCGGCTGGGATATCTCCAGCAGCTGGTAACTTGACTCTTTCCTAAGTCTCTGGAGCGATCCGGACTTCTCGAGTTGGGGTGCGAGCAGCAGGATCGTGCTGCTCTTACTCGGTTCACTCATCTTCTAAACCGTTCCATTTGCCTTTCATTCCGGCGGTTGCCGGGGTTACCCGCCCTAATTCCATCCGGGTTTCATTTGCCAGCTTGTGTGCGGCTCGCACCGGTTCGGGTAGACGGTAGCGGCTGCAGGCCCTGAGAACCAACTCGACCGCCTCGTCGAAGCCGACCAGATGTCCCGGCGAGACGAATACCGGTTTGACTCCCGTTCGGGTGCGCACCACCTGACCGATCCGGCGACCCCGGTGGGTCAGATCTGTAGCGGAGCCTTTTGGGTTGCCGGGCTCGGTGTAGCTGCCGATCAGCCGGCTCTTCCCGCAGCCCACGGTCGGTATGCCGAGATAGAGCCCGAGGTGGCAGGCGATTCCGAAGCCGCGCGGATGAGCCGTTCCCTGTCCGTCACAGATGACTGCTTCCGGCCGGACCTGCAGCTTCCGGAAGGCCTCAAGTAGAACCGGTATCTCCCGAAATGCCAGCAGTCCGGGTATGTAAGGGAGGGCCGCCTCCGCCGTCGCTGTTGTGCTTTGGGTCACCTCTCCCCGGTTCAGGCTCCATAAAGTCACCGCACCGACCATAGTCCCGGTGTTCCCGAAGGAAGATACATCAACTCCAGCCACCAGGTCAACCCCTGAGAGGTCACCTTTCAGAATTAACTGACCAACGAGCCTCTTTTGGATGGCAATGGCTTCGGAGTGGCTGGAGGGCCAGGGGAGGTCAGCGGTCAATTGGTTTCAGGTAGTAAAAAGTAGTCATTGAAACAGTGTCAGGACCACCATATACCAGGCGGCGCGATCGAGGAACTGTACTTCGTTCCTCGCAATGACAGATCGGGCGCCTTTATGGTAGCCGTCCGATAACAACTCAGTATAACTCCCTCCCCCCAGCTTTTCCTGACTTTCGTCAGGACAGGCGCTGGGACAGGCCCTGCAATAGCAGGGGGGGTATTCTTGACCACTTGCTTACTTGATCAC
>MWJR01000215.1:1436-9825 GCA_002127415.1 Calditrichaeota bacterium AABM5.125.24 | reverse complement strand
TGCATCTTGGATTTCCATAAAGAACAATATACATCAAACAACCACATTTGTCAACAATATTCTGCACTGATTAATATAAGGTATCCAACCAATTATAATGCATCTGTTTATAGTCATCATCGATGAATATCGATCACTCGCATTTGCGGTAATATTCCCCAAAACAAAACAACTATCTAATGTAATATAACTATTATCATAAAAACCTCTAAAACTTAATCTACCTTGTAATGAGCATCCAAATATATTTAATTGACCTCCCATAAGACGGATATATTCGCTTATTATTTCAGTTCTTATAATTGATGCGTTTTCTATACCACAACCAAAGAATTCACCCTCAATTACAGAATCCGTTATCAGCATGTTGTGGCCGGGTCCCGCGTTCACGTCACCAGGTACTATGCAATTTTCCATCAAGCTGAAATCGCCTATTATATCAACATACAGAACTCCTTCTTCCTTGGGCAGGAATTCACAATCTATATAAACCGTGTGACCTGCAGATGCAGAACCTCTTATTCTGCACCTCTCAAGCCTGATTGAACCAAGTGAAAAGTATGGTCCATTCTCCATTAAAAATTCACTGTCGTAAGCCATCAATCTGGACATTGAAAATTTTATCCGTGCTCCTTCACAAACAAGGCGGCTGTGGTCAATAGTGATGATTTGACCTTCAGGGTCTCTGCGCACCGCCCTCCCAATTGCATTATCTGAGCTACTTATATCACAGTGCTCAATATTTATCCTTATAAACCTGTTTAACCCGAAGCCTCTGTAAGCGCCTCTATTCACACAATAGCTGAATTCATTTAGAACATCCCTTCCATGTAAATATATTCCTCTCCAGGACTGGTCTTCCTCAATTGGTAAGAAGAATATCGAATCCTCTTCGGTTCCCTCAGCGTTAATGGAACCGAACACATCAATACCAAGCCCTTCAGCGAAGAGAACCTCCACTCCGGCTTCAATGGTCAGCTCCTCCTCTTCCGGCACCCAGGTCGAATCCACCACGATATAGGGGCTCCCCTCGGCGTCCCACACCCCTGACACCTCCCCCTCGACCTCGGTCTGGGCTGTGGCGATGTTAACTGCCAGAAAAACAAGGAATAGTGTAAGCCAGCGTCTCATCAGCTACCCTCTATTGAGCCAAATCGCCCCCGGAGCAGGATACAACGCTCCTATCGTGCAGATACCATGATAACAGGTCATCAGCCCTGTTGTCAAGTATGGATTCTTGATTTTAATTAATCTGAATTATATGTCGTTGATTTCAAGGAAGTTAATGTAATATCCAAGAAGGGGCAAATTTTCCCGGTATAATGTAGGGGCGAACTTAAAGTTCGCCCCTACTATGTCATTGAGTAATCTGAATCAAGTCCTGTCAGGGATATGGTCTTGCTCATCCCCTTTTCTCAACTCGACGATACAGTGAGATAATTCCACACATCAGGTTCTTTATCTGGCAGCTTATCTGGTTCCGGTTCGTGCGAAGGTGGCTGGGGTGCTTCACCTTCAGGCAGCGGGAAAGAGGAGGCAAACATCCCTGTGGGCGCACCGCCGCGCGCCCATACTTGTAAATCCCGATTTACTATTGTATTTTATTGGGTGTGGTGTCACACTCAAGTGTGACACCACCAAACTGAATTGAAGAGCGCCGTCACGCGGGGTCGCGTGACGGTAATTCCGGTGTCATCCGGCAGCTGCCGGATCATCCACCGTCAGCGAGGAAATTATGAGACGCCGCCCTCCAGTTTGCATACCTGTGATTGCCGCCGGGTTTGCTGTTATCCTGCTTAACAACCCCGCCAAGGCCGGTCAGGTAAGCATCGACCTGAGCTTCCCTCCGCCGACGGTTGAGCCCGTCCAGGGTTACCATCGGGTGACGCTTCCCGGAGCCCTCAATGTCGATAGAGCCGGAACACCCTCGCTCCCGTCGGTCGGTGTGTGGCTGCTCCTGCCCCCCGGCGAAATGGCGGTATCCTGTGAGCTTAAAGAGCTGTCCTGGAAACGGCTCCCCGGTCATTACCAAGTTGAACCCACCCCCCCTCCTCACAGGCTCAGCGACCCATCGCCACCCCCGACCGAACCCGACCCCTCCATCTACAACGGCCAGGCGGCCTATCCACCCGAGCCGGTCACCAGCCTGAGGACCCATCTGAAACGCGGCTATGCCCTCGCCACCTGCCTGAGCCGGCCGGTGCGGTGGAACCCTGCTGACGGAACGCTCGAATACCTGACCGAAGCCGAGCTCACACTGCAGACAGCACCCGGTGATAGAGAGATGACCGGGTTCAACAGGTTCTATCGGGGAGACCGCTACACCCGCCAGTGGGTGGTTGACCGAGTTCGCAATCCCGAGTCACTGGGTCTCTATCCCCGCCGCGACCAAGGCGACCCGGAGGCTATGCTGGTCGTCACTGACAGCGATTTCATCGACCAGGCCGAAGAATATGCAGCCTGGCGCAACGTTCGCGGACTGCGAACCTATGTCGCCACCTGCCGGCAGTTCATAGACCAGGGAGATGACGATGACCACCGGGTATGTATCCGCAACGGCATCACCGCCGCCTACGAGGAGTGGAACATCAGCTACGTTCTCCTGTTGGGCGACGACGAACAGATCCCGCACCGGGGTCTTTACGGTATAGTCAACAACAACCCCGACCGGGACATCGCAGCCGATCTATATTACGCCGGGCTCGACGGCAACTGGAATGATGACGATGACGACAGGTGGGGCGAAGCCAACGAAGCCGACCTTATGGCGGAGCTGTTCGTCGGTCGCATCCCGGCTGGAGACACCCTGGAGGCTGAACGGTCGCTGGCGAAGGTTCGCCTCTACAGCGACGAACCTGTGTCAGGCGACGTTCTGAAGGTGCTGATGGTGGGCGAGAACCTCGATTGGAACGTGATGGGCGGCGACTATATGGACGAAGTTTACGAGGGGTCGGAACGGTGGGGTTATAGCACAGTCGGCTATCCCGACCGCTTCCAGCGCCGCAACCTCTACGACCGGGACGGTGGATGGAACGCGCGTAACGACCTGGTTCCTCTCATCTCATCCGGATACCACTTCATCCATCACCTCGGTCACGCCAATACCCGCGGCGTGATGAAACTGAAGTTCAACGATCTCGACGACAACCTCATCGCCAACAACGGTCAGGAAAACGGGTTCAACATCGCCTGGTCTCAGGGCTGCTATGCCGGTTCCTTCGACAATCGCGGCGTTGGCCCGAACCAATATATCGGCGACTGCGTGGCAGAGAAATTCGTCTCCAAGCTCGATCACGGACTGGTGGCATTTGTCTGTAACTCCCGCTACGGCTGGGGGAACGGTAACAACACCAACGGCGCCTCACAGCATTTCCACCGTGAATTCGTCGATGCCCTGTTCGATGAAGATATCACCGCCATCGGCGCCACCAATCAGGACTCAAAGGAGGACACTGCACCGTGGGCGGACCTGGGTGTAATAAGGTTTTGCTACTATGAGATCAACCTCCTCGGCGATCCGGCAATGGACATCTGGACCGACGAACCGGTGCAGGTCGAGGCGGAGTTTTCCAATGCCGTCGTCATCGGTGATCTGCGCTATGAGGTGACACTCGAAGATGTCCCCGGCGCGACGGTCTGCCTGTCGCGCTCAAGCGAGATCATATCGGTTGCGGTGACTGATGACGATGGTGTGGCGGTGCTTGACCTTCCCGAGCCGATCCTGCCTCCGGGGCCGGTCACGCTGGCTATTGTAGCGCACAACTTCCAGCCGCTAATCACAGAGATTCAATCCATTCCGTCGGACGTGGGGTATCCCTGGGTCGAGGAGCTTATTATGGAGGATCTCGGTGGTATCGAGGACGGGCAGGCCGATCCGGGGGAGACGGTTGAAATCAGCCCTTCCGTCCACAATCTCGGCCGTCAGGCGCTCGAAGGGCTGACTCTCAGCATTGAAATCGACGACCCGCAGGCGCAAATCATCCACTCTGAAACCGGCTTCCAGACCATTGAGCCCGACAGTGAGCTGATTCCCGACCAGCCGCTGGTGATAGAGATCGATACCACCTGCGGGGACCTTCACCGGGTCGAGCTGCTGGTGTCATTTGAGGATGACTCAGGCGGGAGTTGGACTCAGAATGTTGTCTTCCACACCCACGCGCCGGTGCTGGACGGTCGATTCCTGACCGTCCTGGATGAGGAAGGGAACAACAACGGCCGATTGGACCCGGGTGAGGAGGCCGACCTGCTTCTGTCGATAGTGAACAGCGGCACGGGCCGAACCGCTGACATCACCGCCGAACTCGCCACCGGAAACCCTGACCTCGAGGTTCTGGAGTCACAGTCCGATATCGACATCATAGAACCTCACGCCAGGGTGGACTTTGAGCAGCTCTTCCGGGTGCGGGTGGCCGAAGATTGCCCCGATCCTTATCGAGCCGTGTTATACGTTCGGCTCTCAGGGGAGCGGGGAGTGAACAGGTCCTACCTGTCGGACCTCTGCATCGGGGGCGCTTACTATAGCTTCGACCGGGAGCTTGAGCCCTGGGAGCACGAAAATCTCAACGTCGATCACCGCGACCAGTGGCACGAATCCGACCAGGACAATCACACCTTCGATGGTTCGAGATGCCTCAAAGTCGGCAGCGAAGAACTGTATGAAGAATATGAACCATTGCTGAACTGCGCCGTCTATATGCCGTCCTACCGGGTGAACGGCCCGTTGCAGTTGGTGTTCTGGCACAGGATCGACGCCGAGAAAAGCCGGGCTCATCCGGGGCGTGCCTATGACGGCGGATTTGTCGAAGCCTCAACCGATGGGGAGGAATGGGGGCTCATCCTGCCCGAAACCCCGTCGGGACGCCAATACCCATACACGATCAGCCACGGAGATTCACCCAATCCGCTTCCTGTGGAGCAGCCGTGTTATTCCGGTCAGCGCGACTGGGTCCCGGCAGTCTTTGATCTCTCTGGGTTCGAGGAACAAGATATCCGGATTCGGTTCCGGTTCGGTTCCGACGGCACGGAGAACTTCACCGGATGGTGGATAGATGACATCGAACTGCGTCTGCCGGTCGATCTCGAACCCCCTGACAACCTCGAAGGGGAGATGACCGGGCCGGGCGCCTTCCTGACCTGGAGCACGCCGGTGATCACGCGTGACGACGACTATGTTTACCCGGACGAGCTGTTGGGATATCGCATCTACCGCGGCTATATCGAAAACCAGGACTGGGTTATGCTCGACACCCTGGTCACTGACAATCGCTATCTCGACCGGCTGGTCCATCAGCCCGGCGGTGAATATATGTATCTGGTAACGGCGGAATACCTGACCGGTGAAAGCAGCTCAAGCAACGCTATAACCATCGAGTGGACGAACGCGGTTCACTTTGAGGCTCAAGATGCCCCTGACCGGTGGGAGCTATCCTCGGCGTGGCCGAATCCGTTCAATTCCCTGGTGCGGATTGCCTACACTGTTCCGGCTACAGGAAAAGTCCGGATCGCGGTCTACGACCTGAACGGTCGACTGGTCAGCGAACTTGACCGCGGCCTGCGCCTTCCCGGACGATATGAGGTTCTCTTCGAAGCAGGCCACCTCCCGTCCGGCGTATATATAGTGGGGATGCAGACCCCGGCGGGTATCAGGGTATCTCGATTGGTTCTGCTCAGGTAGTAGTGGCGCACGGCCGTGCGCCACTACGTTATTCTATATCCAGAACGGCATTAATGGATTCGGTGACCTCAACCATATACGGCTCACTGACCGAACCCAACCTGCGGATGACGCGTCGTTTATCAATCATACGAATCTGAAAGACAATCACCAGACTGTCTTCATTTATCCCCCCCTCCCCGGAAGGCAGGAAGATCAACCCCAGTTCGGACCGCTTGATATGACGGGCATCGGTGATGGGACAGACAACGATACCACGCAGCGCCTCATTCAAGGGCCCCGGCGAGACCACAAGGCATGGACATGACCTGCCTCGCTGCTCGCTTCCCCTGGTGGTCTCGAGGTTCACCAGCAGGACGTCACCACGCTTGACCTTACTCACCCGACCAGTCCTCAACCTCGGTAGCGCGCCAATCCTCAGCTACTCCTTCAATGATATCCGCATACCTGGTCGCTGTGGCACAGAGTCGTTCAAGCCTCGCCCTGCGCAGCTGATCGATCAGGAAAGATTCCAGTGCCTGGCGTCCCAGTTCAGCCAGGCTGACCCCTTGACGTGAAGCCAGCTCCTCCAGCTGGTTCCTGGTTTCAGGTGAGATGGGGATATTGAGTCGCCTGTTAACGGCTGCACTCTTGATCAGGCTCATAATCATCCTCATAATTGTTTCATAATCTGTGTCAATAATTTAATCATAAATCGGTTGAATAGCAAGATGCTTTGTATTTAATGGGATTATTCAGCGATCTATCTTCTTTGTAGAGCTCCACCCAGTCCACATAGTCAGAACCGCCCCCCGTCCAATAACCCTTTACACTTGTGAATTTCTCATATTTTATGTAACCTGTGTGACAGTTAATTAGAAAACGAGAGGTCAAACATATGAAAAGCCATCTGCTTAAAACGACGGTCTGCCTGACTGTTTTTGCTCTTATGACCGGCCCACAGGCAGAGGCCTGCACCAACCTGCTGGTAACCGGGGGTGCGTCCCATGACGGCTCGGTAATGATTACCTATACCTGCGACGGGGAGTTTCACCCCCATCTTCAATACACCCCTGCCGCCGACTGGGGGCCGGGCGACTCACTCGATATAACCGAGTGGGGCGGGAAGGTGCGGGGCTGGATAAAGCAGGTCCCGCACACCTGCGCCGTGGTGGGTCTGATGAATGAACATCAGCTTACCATCAGCGAGACCACCTTCAGCGGCCACGATACGCTGCAGAATCCCGACGGTCTGCTGCACTACTGGGATATGATGCAACTGGCCCTGCAGCGTGCCGGAACCGCCCGGGAAGCTATCACTGTAATGACCGGCCTGGTGGCTGAGTACGGCTACCGATCCACCGGTGAATCGTTCTCAATCGCCGACACCAAAGAGGCCTGGATAATGGAGATGATCGGGCCCGGCCCGGGCGGTCATGGTGCCGAATGGGTGGCGCTGAGGGTTCCTGATGGATATATATCCTGCCACGCCAACAAGGCCCGGATCGGTGAGTTTCCGCTGAAGGACCCGAAAAACTGCCTCTATTCCGACAATGTCATCTCGTTTGCGGTCGAGAAAGGGTATTACGATCCGGCCTCGGGCGAGCCGTTCAGGTTCTGCGAAGCCTACTGCCCTGCCACGCCCAAGAACAGGCGCTACGCCGACGCTCGCGTGTGGAGCATCTTCCGCCGTGCCGCGCCGTCAAAGGACTTCCCGCCCGATTACCACCGGGCTGTCGAGGGGGCTGAATCATATCCGCTATGGATCAAACCCGACCGTCCGATGTCGCTGTCCGACGTGTTCGCCCTGATGCGCGACCACTACGAGGGAACCGACTTCGATATGACCAGGGGGATCGACGCAGGGCCCTACGGCACCCCCAACCGCTGGCGACCGATTACCTGGACGATTGACAGCATCGAGTATGTCTGGGAACGCCCCATCTCGACCCAGCAGACCGGCTTTTCGTTCGTCTCGCAGTCGAGGGGCTGGCTTCCGGACGGCGTCGGCGGCCTGTTCTGGTATGGCGTCGATGACACCTACACCACCTGCTATATCCCGTTATACTGCTGCATCGACACTGTTCCGAGGTCATTCACAGTCGGCAGCCTGAAGAAGTTTACGTGGGAGTCAGCCTGGTGGGTGTTCAATTTCGTCGCCAACTTCGCCAACCTGAAGTATTCCCATATGATACAGGACATTCAGGCGGTGCAGTGCGATATCGAGGGAAATCTCCTGGCCCTGCAACCTTCGGTGGAGAAGACCGCGGTCGAAATCGGCAGGTCGAGTCCTGAGCTTATGACCCGTTACCTGACCGATTACTCGGTCAGGCAGGCTGAACTAACGGTGTCACGGTGGAAGGGGCTGGGCGAGCATCTGATAGTGAAATACAACGACGGGTATGTCAAGGATGAGGAGGGCCGGCCGCGCGAAAAGGGCTATCCTGAAAGCTGGTTGAGGGAGGTTCTGAGGTCACGTCCTGAGCAGTTCCTATTGAAGGAGAAGAGGGAGGAGGTGCCGGAATCGAAGCTGGTGGATTGACGATGGATAACCCGGAGTGGTTGCTCATTTTATCAGGTAGGTCGGACACTCTTGTCCGACCTTGTCCTCTTGGTGCAGGCTGTGTGGCCCGGCGAGCTTGCTCGCCGGGTTTCATCTCAAAGCCCAATTGTGTGGCCCGGCGAGCTTGCTCGCCGGGTTTCATCTTAGCGCAGGCTGTGTGGCCCGGCGAGCTT
>MWJR01000215.1:0-1231 GCA_002127415.1 Calditrichaeota bacterium AABM5.125.24 | reverse complement strand
CCCGGCGAGCTTGCTCGCCGGGTTTCATCTTAGCGCAGGCTGGGTGGCCCGGCGAGCTTGCTCGCCGGGTTTCATCTCAAAGCCCAGAGCCCTTGACACACCTGTTCAGATTAGATATTATAATAGTCAACCACCACCGTTCCAGACTCTGGCAGGAATCGAGGGAATGACCGACCAGTCCAAATCAAAAGCGAATAAAACCGGCAAGCAGAAACCCAGGCGCACTGACGCGACTTCCAGGCCGGTCGAGCATGGGTCGAATCCGAAGCTCGATGTGGTTCAGTATGACGACCAGCAGTACCGGAGTCTGGTGGAAAACCTCCTCCCCGCCCGGCTCCTGCGCTATAACACTGAACTTAAGAGATATGTGTATATGAACGCCAGCGAAACCCTGACCGGACACACCCTCGAGGAGTGGAACCGGATGGGTGAGAAGCGGCGCGAAAGAACCGTCCACCCCGACGATAGAACCACCTACACCCGGCTCTTCAATGAATGGATGGACTCCGGAAGCTCCAGAACGCTGCTGATGGAATACCGCATCCGGCACAAAGATGGCTCATACCTCTGGATGGAAAACCTGCTCAAGAAGGAATTCACATCCGATGGCGAGATCAAAGCACGGGTGGAAATCTCACGGGATATAAGCACCCGCAAAGAAGCCGAATTGACGCTCCTGAAGGCCCGCGAGGAGCTGGAGGGCAAAGTCGAGGAGCGCACGTCATACCTGCAGACTGAGATCCAGGATCTGCGAACGGAGATAGCCGAACTGAAGAGCGTTGACCAGTCGCTCAGAATCAGGGTGGAGAGCTTCCAGAACCTGATCTGGCACTCCATCGACGGCATCCTGATAACCTCGGAAGAGGGAACCCTCGTCTATGCCAATCCCCGGGCGGCTGAAATCACCGGCTACAGCCTCGAGGAACTGCTGAACATCAACCTGAAGGAGCTGGTAGGGCCCGATGAGCATCAGAATATTATGCAGAGGGTCGAAAAACGGGCCGACAGGAGACGCGCGCCGCGGCAATTTGCCGCCGAATTCATCCGTAAAGACCGCCAGACCGTTGCCTTGGAGGTCACCGCGGTCAGGACCTTCTGGCATGGAAAGCCCGTCGAAGTGATAACAATGCGCGATATCAGGGAGAGAAGGGTGCTGGAGGGAAAACGGATCTCCAGCCAGGTCAGGAAGGCCGTCGAACAACGCTATACCTTCGAAGGAATCGTATCCAAG
>MWJR01000085.1 GCA_002127415.1 Calditrichaeota bacterium AABM5.125.24 | reverse complement strand
GTCCCCAAGCCCGACAGTCGTGGTTGGGGACAGCCCCGACTACAACAAGAAAATCATTACTTGGTTAAAACTCTCAAAAATTAAAAATATGGGATCTTGGTTGTTTCAGGTGGGGAATCTGTGGGTATCACACCCGCGAAACAGGATATCCGTGAATCGAGGAGACACATTATGTCATTGCGAGCGAAGCGAAGCAATCTAAAGAATTATCAAGACGTTAGAGATTGCTTCGGGGCTTCGCGCCTCGCAATGACAATATTGTCGGATACACTTTTCCTCGAGAACGATACGTGGGTAATAACCGCGTGGTTGGTGATCATTACCCACACTATTCAGTGAGGAACCAAAATATGAGTATTTTTTCTTCTTATTCATTTATCGTTCATCATTCATCATTCATCTGAAATGCAGCTGATGAACAGACTGATCGTCGGCGTGATGCCGGTGGTCCCCAAGTATCTGGTGGGGCGGGTAGCTTCACGATACATCGCCGGTGAGCGGCTCGAGGATGCCCTGACGGTGACCGGACGTCTGAACGATGAGGGCGCTGCGGTCGCCATCGATCTGCTCGGTGAGCATTCTGCAGATTCCGAGCACGCCGGGGCTGCTGCATCCATATATCTTGATACCCTGACTGCCATTGCCCGGGAGAAGCTCGACGCCAACGTCTCCCTGAAACCGACCCAACTCGGGCTTAAACTCGGCTATGAGTCCTGCCTCGACAGGATCACCGAGATAGTCGCACGTGCAGATGAACTCGGTAACTTCGTCCGTATAGATATGGAGGACCGCACCTGCACCGATGACACCTTCAGGCTATATTTCGATCTGCGCAAGCGGTTCGACAACGTGGGTGTGGCTATCCAGTCCTATCTCAGGCGGACCATAAACGACATCAAACCGCTGATGGAGGCCGGGGCAAACCTGCGCATCTGCAAGGGCATCTACAACGAACCGCGCGCCGTATCATATAAGAATCGAACTGTAATAATCGATAATTACGCCCTGCTGCTTGAGGAATTGCTTAAAGCGGACTGCTACGTCGGCATCGGCACTCATTGCGAAGAAACCGTCTGGCACGCCAAGCGGATTATTCATCAATTGGGGCTGTCCCGGGATCGCTATGAGTTCCAGATGCTTCTCGGCGTGGACCATGAGTTGCGGCGGATCCTCCTGGATGAGGGGCATAAACTCAGGGTTTATGTGCCGTTTGGCGATGATTGGTATCCTTACTCCACCCGGCGTCTGAAGGAGAACCCGGCTATCGCCGGCTATGTGATGCGTGATTTCCTCGGTATGTCCAAGCTTGACGAAAAAGGATAGGACTGCTGTGGAACGCTTCCAACTGGTGAGCGATTTCGATCCCCGTGGCGATCAGCAGCAGGCGATTGACGCGCTGGTCGAAGGGTTCGAGCGGAAGGAGCGCTACCAGACACTGCTGGGTGTGACCGGCTCAGGCAAGACCTTCACCATAGCGAATGTAATCGCCAGATGGAACCGACCGACCCTGGTGATGTCGCCCAACAAGACCCTGGCTGCCCAGCTCTATGGTGAATTCAAGGGCTTCTTTCCGGACAATGCCGTCGAATACTTCATCAGCTACTACGACTACTACCAGCCGGAAGCCTACATCCCTCAGTCCGACACCTACATCGAGAAGGAGACCTCGGTCAACGCCGAGATAGACAAGCTGAGGCTGAGAGCCACCAGCGCCCTCTTCGAGCGGAACGACGTGGTCATTGTGGCTTCGGTCTCTTCGATCTACGGGCTGGGTTCACCTGAGGAGTATAAGTCGCAACTGCTGCTGGTGGAGGTTGGTCAGGGGGTCCGCCGACGTGACCTATTACACCAGCTCGTCGATATACACTATAACCGCAATGAGCTCGAATTCGCCCGGGGAACCTTTCGCGCTCGGGGTGATGTGATCGATGTTCACCCGGCTTATGACGACTTCGGGCTGCGCATCGAGCTCGAATTTGACGAGGTTGTGCGCATCGCCCGCTTCGACGTTCTTACAGGGTCTCGGCTCGAGGAGCTGCATCGAGCGGCGGTATATCCAGCCAAGCACTTCATAACCACCCCGCCTCAACTGAAAGAGGCGATGATTGCAATCCGTCGGGAGCTCGCCGGGCGGACCGCCGAGCTGCGGGCTGAAGGCAAGTTGCTTGAAGCACAGCGGCTCGAACAACGCACCCGGTTTGATCTTGAGATGATGGCGGAGATTGGATACTGCACCGGCATCGAGAACTACTCCCGCCATCTGTCGGGACGTGAACCGGGCCGACCCCCCTGGACTTTGATCGACTACTTCCCTGATGACTTCCTGTTGATTGTTGATGAGTCTCACGTGGCGGTTCCTCAGATCCGGGGGATGATCGGCGGTGACCAGTCGCGCAAGAGGGTCCTGGTCGAATATGGCTTCCGGCTGCCCTCGGCACTTGACAACCGGCCGCTAACGCTGGAGGAGTGGGAGTCCAGGGTGAACCGGGCCATCTTCGTGTCGGCCACACCGGCGGATTACGAGATCGAGCAGTCGGGCGGAGTGGTGGTGGAACAGATTATAAGGCCGACCGGGTTGGTGGATCCGGAGATCGTGGTTCGGCCGAGCCGGGGGCAGATCGACGACCTGTTGGAGGAGATCCGGCAGATAGTGGAGCGCGGCGAACGGGTTCTTGTTACCACTCTTACCAAGCGGATGTCCGAGGATCTGACCGACTATCTGGCCAAGGCTGGGGTGCGGGTGCGCTACCTGCACAGCGAAATAGAATCGCTCGACCGGGTGAAGATCCTACGGGCGCTGCGACTGGCGGAGTTCGACGTGCTTGTGGGGATAAACCTGCTGCGGGAGGGGCTTGATCTGCCGGAGGTGTCGCTGGTGGCGATCCTCGATGCTGACAAGGAAGGGTTCCTGCGCAGCAAGCGGTCGCTGATGCAGATTGCCGGTCGCGCGGCTCGAAATGCGGCCGGTCTGGTTATATTCTATGCTGACGACATCACCGACTCGATGGAGGCGGTCATCGGCGAGACCCGCCGTCGCCGCAAAGCTCAAGCTGAATACAACACCCGTCACGGCATCACCCCCCGCACCATCCGCAAGACGGTTCAGGAGATACTGATCCAGACCAGCGCTGCCGATGGGAGGCCCTCCCGGGCGGTCAAGGCGGTGCGGAGGGATATGCTCACCGAATTTGAGCGAGAGGAGCTGATCGAACAGCTCACCCGCGAGATGGCGACTGCGGCAGAGGCCCTCGAGTTCGAACGGGCAGCGGAATATAGAGATGAGCTTAACCGATTAAAAGGGAAGGAGGCGGTTAACCAGTGATTCTTTCAATCAGCTGGAGAAGTTTGTGAAGGTTCTGATCATAGGTTCGGGGGGCAGGGAGCACGCGCTGGCCTGGGTCTGTTCACGCAGTCGGTTGGCTCCGGAGATAACCTGTGTGCCTGGCAACGGCGGCACCGCCGGATTTGCACGCAACATCGGTTTTGACCCCGGTGACATCGACAGGGTAGTAGCATTTGCCATAGAGAAGCAATTCGATCTGGTTATCGTCGGTCCCGAGGCTCCACTGGTTGATGGGATAACCGACCGGCTGTCCAAATACGGTATCCGGGTGTTTGGGCCTTCGGCTGCAGCGGCCAGGATTGAGGGCTCCAAGGTGTTTGCCAGGCAGTTGATGGCGAATGTGGGTGTCCCCTCGGTTAATTTCGCAGCCTTTACCGACTTCGCTGCCGCCGAGTCCTACATCTACAACCGTGGGGCGCCTGTTGTGGTGAAGGCTTCTGGACTGGCCGCCGGGAAAGGTGTAATCATCTGTCAGACCGTTCAGGAAGCCGTAAGTGCCGCCAGGGAGATGCTCATGGAAGGCGTATTTGGCACATCCGGCAGAGAGATCGTGGTCGAGGAGTTTCTGACTGGGCGGGAAGCGTCGCTGCTCTGCCTGGCGGATGGTGAGGATTTCCTGTTGCTGCCGCCGTCGCGGGATCACAAGCGCGCCTTCGACGGCGACAAGGGCACGAATACCGGCGGGATGGGAGCCTATTCGCCCCTGGAAGACCTGGACGACTCCGATACAGCCTCCATCGCCGAAATGGTCTTCACCCCGGTCTTAAAGAAACTGGTGGAGATGGGCACCCCTTATCGGGGCTGTCTATACGCCGGGTTGATAATGACGTCCGATGGTGTGCGGGTTCTCGAATTCAACTGTCGCTTCGGCGATCCGGAGGTTCAAGCCGTGCTCCCCCTGCTGACTGTCGATCTGCTTGAGCTGATGGCCGAGGTGGCAGAGGGTGGGCTGGCGGACCGGATAGCATATCGCGGGATGAGCAGAACCGGTTGGCGTCAATTGAGCAGCGATATGCACGCCGTAACCGTGGTGACCGCGGCTGAAGGGTATCCAGGCAGCTACCAAAAGGGGATGAAGGTTACCTCCCTGCCGGAGGAGACCGACAGGGTAATTCCGTTCCACGCAGGAACCAAGCTGGATAACGGCGAATTGGTTACTTCCGGTGGCAGGGTGCTGGCGGTGACCGGTCTTGGTAATTCTCATTCAGAAGCTGTGGAGACTGCCTACAAAGCGGTTGAACTCATTCAGTTCGAGGGGATGCGCTACCGCAGTGATATCGGCAGGCAGGTTCCGGCATGAGGGCACTGGTCACGGGGGGTGCCGGCTTCATCGGGTCACATATAGCCGATGCGCTGATTGCACTTGGACACCAAGTCACGATTATCGACAACCTGTCCACCGGCCGGTTGGAGAACATTCCACAGGGGGCGGAGTTCTTCGAACTTGATATCGGATCACCTGAAGTCGAAGATGTCTTTGAGAGGGGTCAGTTCGATCTGGTCTTTCATCACGCGGCCCAGATTGACGTCAGGGTATCGGTCAGGGATCCGCTGGCCGATCTGCGGACCAACATAGCCGGCAGCGTGGCGTTGCTCGAATGGTGCAGGCGATACGGCGTGGGCCGGTTCGTCTTTGCCTCCACAGGCGGTGCGATATACGGCGAGCAGGAGGCCTTCCCCGCCGCAGAGGATCATCCGACCAGGCCGGTCTCTCCTTACGGAGTGACAAAACTGGCCGTCGAACGGTATATGTATGTGTATCACCTCGAATATGGCCTGAACGCGACGGCGCTGCGCTATGCCAACGTCTATGGTCCGCGACAGAACCCGTTCGGCGAGGCGGGGGTGGTGGCCATATTCTGTCGCAAGATGTTGGATGGGGAGCAGGCTTACATCAACGGCGACGGCACCCAGACCAGAGATTATGTATATGTCGATGATGTTGTGAGAGCTAATGCCCTGGCGCTGAACATGGAAGGGTTTCACATCCTTAACATAGGCACCGGCCGGGAGACCGATGTGCTTACCATATTCGACGCACTGAACCGCCAATCGGGTGCCGATCTGCCCCGCAAACATCGGCCGGAACCCCCCGGTGAACAGCAGCGCAGCTCCATCGACCCCGGCCGAGCCCTGGAAGTGCTCGGCTGGCGTTCGGAGGTTGAGTTGGAACGCGGGATGAAGTTGACGCTCGAATATTTCCGCCGTCATTGATGTGAATAAACCGAAGCGTCGTCTGGTGACCATAGGCACCGGTTCCGGACTGGCGGTGCGAGGGAAGGGGGGACCCTGCCATCTGGTCGAGTGTGATGATACACCTCTGTTGTTGGATTGCGGGGAGGGCGCTGCTGGTGGATTGTGCGCGCTGGGTATGTTCGACCGGCTGAACCGGATGTTCATAACCCACCTGCACCCCGACCACGTGTCCGGCCTGTTCACACTGATACAGGGGATGCTCATCATAGGACGCCGGAAACCTCTGGAGATATTTATGCCGGAAGAGGGTATTGAGCCGTTCAGGGCTATGTTGAAAACGGTATATCTTGCCTCGAAGCCGCATATGGTCGGCGATTTCGAAGTGAACTTCATTCCCCTTGCGAACGGTGTCGTTCCTAATCTGAACCGTGGGGAGATGTCCGTCCGTGCCTGGCCCTCGGATCATTTCATCAACGACAGCGTGCGTGGGATTGAGCAGCGCGATGCCTTCGGATTCTCGATAGAAAGCGGTGGCGTGAGGCTGGTCTATACCGGAGATGTTTCCACTACAGGCTGTTTCGAAGGGGAGCTTGCCAGGGGTGCGACGCTGCTATGCGAGGCGATGCACATCGATTGGGACGAGGTCATCCAGCTGGCGCGAAAACACAGTCTCCGGCAGGTGATATTCACCCATGTCCATCCGGACAGGGGGCCGGAGCTGGAGGGGTTTTGTGAAGCAAGGGAGGATGTAATCGCAGCCGTTGACGGAATGAAGGTGGCGTGGTGAGGCGCCCGAACAATCACCCTGATAAGATGACCGAGCATGGCAACAGGTCTGACGATCCTCTGGACATCATACTGGGCAATTCACCGGCTATCCTTCAGGTCAAATCGCTTATCAGGCAGGTTGCGGCCAGCGACATCACGGTTCTGGTGACCGGCGAGAGCGGCACCGGAAAGGAGCTGGTGGCTCGCTCCATACACGAACTGAGTCCCCGGCGTAAGGAGCCGCTGGTGACCCTCAACTGCGGCGCCATCCCTGAAGGGATCTTTGAGAGCGAGATATTCGGCCACGAGAAGGGCTCCTTCACCTCGGCGGACCATCGCCGCCAGGGCTACTTCGAGATGGCCGACCGCGGGACGCTGTTCCTGGACGAGATCGGTGAGATGCCGCTGCAGGTGCAGGTGAAGATGCTGCGGGTTCTTGAGACCGGCCGCTTCCTGCGGGTGGGTGGGACAAAGGAGATTCAGGTTAACGAGCGGGTCATCGCCGCCACCAATAAGGAACTCGGGGTCGAAGTGGCGAACGGCCGCTTTCGGCAGGACCTCTACTACCGGCTTAAAGCGGTCAGTATCGCCGTCCCTTCACTGCGCGAGCGACCGGGCGATGTCCGCATCCTGGCGATCCACTTCGCCAGTGAGTTCGCCGAGCGGAACGGGCGTCCAAAGCCGGTCTTCGAACCGGAAGCCCTGGCGCGCCTCGAACGCCATCACTGGGCGGGCAACGTAAGGGAGCTGAAGAACTTCGTCGAGAGCCTGGTCGCCTTAAACCAGGAGCCGCTGATTACCGGAGATGCCGTCAGCTCCCAGCTCGGTTACGTCATGGGGAGCGAGAACCTCCCGATGGTTATAACCCGTCCGCCGGAAGAGCTCGACCGGGAGTTGATATACCGCACCCTACTGGAGCTGCGTCAGGAGCTGAACAGCATCAAGGGGCTCCTGCAGCAGATGACTCAGGGCGGACCACACGAGGTCGATTACAGCTTCTCGTCGGCGGAAGAGATCGACGCCTACACCCTGGATGACCTCGAGCGGGAACAGATCCGGCGGGCCCTGGCAGATTTCAACGGGAACCGCCGTCAGGCTGCCAGAGCGCTCGGCATCGGCGAACGCACCCTCTACCGCAAGATCAGGCAATACGGGCTCAAATGAGACACGCAGGTTTCCATATTGCACTTTTTGGGCTGTTATGGGGAGGATCGACATTCCTGTCGGTCATCTTAACGGGCTGCGGGGTCTATAGCTTCACCGGTCAAGGTATCGGCGGCATCAAGACTATAGCGGTCGAGCCGTTCGACAACAGAACCGCCGAATTCGGGATACAGGAGGAGTTGACCGACGCCGTCATCAATCAACTGCTCGGCAACCGCACGCTGACCGTCGCCTCTCAGGCAAACGCCGAAGGCATACTGCGCGGGGCAATCATCAGTGTTGACGACCTCCCCCTGACCTTCAGAGAGGACGAGGAGGCCACCGAATACTTGGTCGTGATTACCGTGGAGGTCAGCCTGGTCAGGCCGGGGCGTTCGGAACCGCTCTGGAGCGCGCGCCTGGTGGGTGAAGGCAACTATCCCTACCAGACCGGAAGCCCCGATGAAAGACGGGAGGGGATTGAGAAGGCGGTCCAGACACTGGTGCAGGACCTGGTCAACCGGCTTACGAGCGACTGGTGAGCCCGGATATCCTCCGTATTACCGACCAGATATCCCCTGCTGAGCTTAACGGATTGGTAGATGTTCTGCAGGATGGTGGCGCTATTATCGCTGCCGCCGACACGGTCTATGGCCTGGTGACCAGAGCCTTCGACCGGAAGGCGTTTGACCGACTTGACAGGATAAAGGGCAGCCGCGCACTGCCGTATGTGGTCATCTTCGATTCGGTGGATGGATTTGAGGATTGGTATGGGGATTTCGATTCCTTCAGGAGGCGTCTGATATCGATCCTTCTGCCCGGTCCGGTGACGCTGATCCTGCCTGTCAACAGCAAAACTTCGGGAGATTTTCGCTACGGTGAGGCGGGCATCGGCGTCAGGGTCAGCTCCGATGCCCTGCTGCAGCAGCTGGGTGCGCGTCTGGGAGCGCCGCTCTGGGCGACCTCAGCCAACCGGAGCTCAGGGCCGGCTCCGGTTAATTTTGATGATATATCGCAAGCCTTGCTCGAAGAGGTTGAAATCGCCGTTGACAGCGGTTCCACTATATTCAGGGAGCCCTCAACGGTGGTCGATATGCGGCAGCGCCCCTTTCGAGTGATGCGAGAGGGCGCCGGTCTCGACCGGGTTCAGCAGGCCCTCGCAGAGGCCGATGCTCCACTCGAGATACTGGTCGTATGCACCGGGAATATCTGTCGCTCGCCTCTGGCTGCAGCGCTGCTTCAGTCGCAGCTCGGTCCGCCGGAGCTCTCCAGTGTGAGGGTCAGATCCGCCGGGACGAGTGCCCTCGAAGGCTCTCCGCCGGTTCAGTCGATGATCGAAATCGCTTCCGAATGGGGCCTGGACCTGTCCGAACACCGAGCCCGTCAGGTGACGGAGGAGATATTGAGGGGAGCCGATCTGATCCTGGCGGCGGAGCCGATCCATCGCGATATGATCGTTGAGGCGGCACCCTGGTTGAAGAAGCGGGTTCACTTGATCGGTGGGAAGACCGGGTTTGAGACCCTCCCGGATCCATATGGCGCTGCAGAAGATGCCTACCGTCATATAGCGGAATTAATCCGTCAGGCGACCGAGGCCTGGGCGCTGGAAATCCGTGCCCTGCTGGAGCAGCCTGTATGACCGATAGACAGCGGGGCGGAGGATAGGGAGGATGGAAAGCGGGCGGGGGGAGCTGCTGGTGGTCAGGAATGACCGCCTCGGTGATGCGATACTCTCCCTTCCTGCCATACTGCTCTTGAGGCGGCGTTATCCGGATGCGCGGATCCACTTCTGGGCTTCGCCGTCGGTAGCCCCACTGATCGAGTGCGTGGACGGCATCGACCAGGTGATACCCGGATCCGACAGGGGAGCCTCGGCTGCCGGTGCGATGTTGAGGTCGCTGCCGATCAGAACAGCATACTGCCTCCGCCCGACCTTCCACAACGCCTGGACATTGAAACAAGCCGGCATACCGGTGCGTGTAGGAACCTCCCGCCGCTGGTATTCGCTGCTCTTCACCCATCGGGTCAACCTGCCTCGCAGCGGCACGACCCGTCACGAAGCTGACCTCAACCTCGATCTGCTATCCGCTGTTGGTATAGACGGTCCCGCTTCATTCCCACGTATCATTATTCCAGATGCGGCTCTGTCATCAGTGGAGCAACTGCTTGAAACGGCGGGATTTGAACCTGACCAGCGGTTAGTGGTCATTCATCCCGGCAGCGGCGGTTCGACCCGCGAATGGCCCGCCAGGTATTTTAGAGAGTTGGCGGATGAGCTAACCCGGGAAGGCAGCGCCGGGGTCATCGTCACCGGAGTGGTGTCCGAGTCCGGTAAGTGCGCTGAGGTTGCCGGTGATGAGCATCTGAACCTGTGCAACCGGTTGAACTTGCTGG
>MWJR01000012.1 GCA_002127415.1 Calditrichaeota bacterium AABM5.125.24 | reverse complement strand
GAGGTGGATATGACCATCGGCGACAGCCTGCGCATCCGCTGCAAGCTGGCCAGATACACCGAACTTGACCGAACGGTCGATCTCTACGACGAGGTGATCATCGACAACCTTTCCGACAATGCGCGCATCACCGGCCGTCACGGTTACTGGACCAGGGAGGACGAGGTCGGGGTCATCGACCAGGACCCCATCTACCGGTTGCCGGACACAGAGGGTGACCCACCCGACACCCTCACCATCGTATCAAAACGGTTGACCTTCTATCGGAACTCCCGCTCGGCACTGTTCACCGGACGGGTCCGGCTGACCAGAGGGGATCTGAAGGCGACGGCCGACACACTTCATCACCAGCCCGATTCGAGCCTGACAGTGCTGTCCGGTGGTCCTGTCATCTATCAGAGGTCAGACGAACTGTCGGGACGCCGGATAAGGATTTATTACCAGGGCAGGGAGGTGGACCGGATATTCGTCAATGGCGACGCAGTAGTTGACGCACAGGCCAAACCGGGCGACTCACGCCGCGACCATCTGGTCGGGGAGCGCCTGATTATAACCACCATCGACGACAGCACCCGTCGGGTCCGTGTTGAGGGTGATGCCCGGGGACTGTATCATGTCTGGGACGAAGACGACCGTTACAGCGGGGTCAACCTGTCGGCCGCGGATGTGATAGAGCTGCTTATAGTGGCTGACCAAACCGAGAGCATCGCCCTGGAAGGGCACACCTCGGGCACCTTCTATCCGCCCGGGATGGAACCTGAAGGGATAGAAAATGAACCGGGCCACATCCCCGGCGCGAGAATGTGGGGCGGGTTATGAAGCTCACCACCGAAGGGCTGGTTAAGATTTACGGGCGCAAGCGGGTGGTCAACGAGGTCTCGCTGGAGGTCAAACAGGGTGAAATCGTGGGGCTCCTCGGACCCAACGGCGCCGGGAAGACCACCACCTTTTATATCATCACCGGGATGATCCGCACCGACGCCGGACGGGTTTCCCTGGATGGCCGCGACATCACCCGTCTGCCTATGTTCCGCAGAGCCAGGCTGGGGGTCGGATACCTGTCGCAGGAGCCGTCGGTATTTCGCAAGCTGACCGTAGCCCAGAACCTGTTGGCCATACTCGAGACTCTACCCTTGTCCCGCGAGGAGCGTCGCGAGAAGATGGAACGGCTGCTGAAGGAGCTCACCATCGACCATCTGGCCGACCGGAAGGCGCACTCCCTGTCGGGCGGTGAGCGGAGGCGGGTCGAGATAGCGCGAGCCCTGGTCACAGACCCGCACTTTATGCTGCTCGACGAGCCGTTCGCAGGCATCGACCCCATCGCGGTGAACGACGTGCAGGAGATCGTGCGCGGGCTTGCCGCACGCGGCATCGGGGTGCTGATCACCGACCACAACGTCCACGAAACCCTCTCGATCACCGACCGCGCTTACCTGCTCTACGACGGGAAGATCCTGAAATCGGGCGATGCCGATTTCCTGGCTCAGGACGAGCAGGCCCGGCAGCTGTATCTGGGGGAGAAGTTCAGACTCGACAGGTAAATCTAAAGGGTGAAGGATGAGGGATGAAGGATGAGGGATGAGGTGAGTCTTAAAAGTCGAACACGCGCGTTTGCCATCAGTGTCGTTCGCCTATATTCTTTACTCCCAAAGACTGTGGAAATTCAGACTTTGGGTAAGCAACTACTAAGATCGGGGACTTCTGTCGGTGCGCACTACCGGGGGGGTTGTCGCGCCAAATCGGATGCTGATTTCGTCAGCAAAATCGAGGGCGCACTTCAGGAGTTAGAGGAATCCGCATATTGGCTTGAATTACTGATTGAAATTAAACCGGATTCGAATAATCAATTCTTGAAGATTATTAGAGAAATTGAAGAATTAACTGCCATTTTCGTTACGATCGTCAAAAAGGTAAAAGGAGCTTGAAAAACTCATCCTTCATCCTTCATCCTTTATCCTTCATCCTTTTCTTATGCAGGGGCTGAGACAGGATCTCAGGCTGCGGCAGGAGCTGACGCTTCAGCCACAGCAGATCCTCCGTTCCGAACTGATCCAGATGCCGGTGCTGGAGCTCGAACTGCGGGTCAAGGCGGAGCTGGAGGAGAACCCTTTCCTCGAAGAGGCTGATGTTCAGGAGGATACTACCGAGGCGGGCGAGGAGACCGTCGGGGCTGAGGATGAACCGGACGAGGAGGACCAGACCGGTGAAGCGAGTCCTGCACCTGAACCGGGGGGAGAGAAGCGAGAGGTGGACTGGGAGGACTTCCTGAACGATGCCGACTACTGGGAATACCGTCCTCAGTTCCGCACCCAGTCGGGGATCACCACCGACCTGCCCCAACCCCACATCCCCACCCTCGCCGATCACCTGCACGAACAGCTTCATCTCAACCTCTTCAGCCCCTCCGAGGTCAGGATCGGCGAGCAGATTATCGGCAACATCAATAGAGATGGATACCTGGAGATCGAGCTCGAAGAGATCGCCGAGATGACAGGCGAACCACTGGAGTTGGTGACGGACATCCACGCCCGTATTATGGAGTTCGATCCGATCAGCATCGGGGCTCGCGACCTGCACGAGGGGCTGCTTGTTCAGATCCGCCACCGCGACCCGCCGTCGCCCATCGCTGAACGGATGCTGACAGAGTTCTGGGACGATTTTATCAACAAGCGGTTCGAACTCTTAGCCGAGAAGCTTGAGGTCGATATCGAGGACATTAAGGAGGCTTTCCAGGTCATAGCGCGGCTCAACCCCAAACCGGGCGAGGGGTATTTCGACGAGAAACAGAACTATGTCATCCCCGACCTGATAGTGACGCAGGTGGGGGGCGAGTTTGTGGTCTATATGAACGACGGCGACATACCGAACTTCCGCATCAACCCCGCCTACCGGGATATGTATATGAACCGGCGCAGGTCGGACAAGCAGGTCAGGGAGTTCCTGTCGCGTAAGCTCGAATCGGCCCGCTGGTTCATCAACGCCATCCACCAGCGCCGCACCACGATGATGCGCACTATGCGGGCCATCATAGCGAGGCAGATCGACTTCTTCCGCAATGGTCCCGCCCATCTGAAGCCGATGATACTGGCAGACATCGCATACGACATCGAGATGGACATATCGACCATTTCCCGCGTCACCTCCGGCAAATACGCCCAGACCGACTGGGGCGTATTTGAGCTGAAATACTTCTTCAGCGAGCGGATGGAAACCGACGAGGGGGAGGATGTCTCCAACCGGGTCATCAAGGCGCGGCTGAAGGAGCTGATCGACGCTGAGGACAAGCGCAAACCGCGCTCTGATCAGGAACTAACCAACCTGCTGAACAAAGAAGGCTTCCAGATCCGACGCCGCACCGTGGCGAAGTATCGCGAGCAGATGAGAATACCGATAAAGAGACTGAGGAGGGAGATATAATCTTACCCCCCCTGCTATTGCAGGGGGGGATTAAGGGNNNTGAGAATACCGATAAAGAGACTGAGGAGGGAGATATAATCTTACCCCCCCTGCTATTGCAGGGGGGGATTAAGGGGGGGTGAATTTGAGTTATACACGACGACTAAAGTCGTCGCTCCTGTGAGCCGGGAGGGCCGACCCCGGCTTACGCTGGGGCAAGCTTCAGTCGGCCACCTTATCATTGGTGGGACAGACATTCTTGTCTGTCACAAAACTAGAAACCCGACTTGCAAGCAAGTCGGGCCACCCGGCCGACTTCAGTCGGCCACCTCAATTGACAGGGAGGAGAGCAATGAAGACACTGACGGCTGTTCTGGCGGTGCTGCTGCTGACGGCGGCACCGGTGTGCGCACGCATCATCAATATTCCTGACGACTTTGAGACCATCCAGGCGGGGATTGACGCCACGGAGGAGGGTGATACTGTATTGGTAGAAAATGGCGTATATGAGGAAACCGTCAACTTCAGCGGCAAAGCCATCACCGTCGCGAGTCTAATCCTATTGGATGACGACGGGGAGCACATCGAAAACACGGTGATAGATGGCTCAGACGAACGACCCGGGGCGATTTTCTATTCTCAAGAAGGCAATGATTCCATCTTGAAGGGATTCACCATAAGGAATTGTATCGTTGGCCGCTACTTTGGGAGTGGAATCTCTTGTTATAATGAAGCTTCACCTACTTTATCAGACCTTATTGTTCGCGACAATCAAAGTTGGCCAATCGCTGCTCTTTGGTTATGTTATCCTGTTCTAATGAATATTATAGTTGAACAAAACGGGGGGGGTATATTCCTTAGAAGTGGTATTGAGAGGGTGGTAATAAGAAACTGCGAGATCCGCAATAATGATGGAACCGGACTGATTTGCAACGAGGCTACGGTCCACCTAATTGAGTCACTTATTTCGGGTAACATTGGGACAGGTCATCAACAGTTTGCAGGAGGAGTCGATCTCGGCTTTTCTCATGATAACATTTTTATTAATGTAAGCATAATAGGCAATACCGCCACTAATGAAGATGGAGCTGGCGGAATCTTCTTTGGATCATTTCATGATGGCGCCGGAAGCACACTCACCATGGTCAACTCTATAGTTTATGACAATGTCCCCACACAGATCGGTATTTGGGTAAGAGGCGAAGGTCCCGAAATCGCCAGTTTAGCTTGTGACTATTGTGACGTTGAAAATGGAGAAGAGGGAATTAATGTCGGTTTTGGCAACCGAGTTGAATGGGGTGACGGCAACATCGACGAAGACCCGCTGTTCGCCGACCCTGAAAACGGCGACTACCACCCGACCGCCGACTCCCCCTGCATCGACGCCGGCGACCCGGAGTCAGACCCCGACCCCGACGGCAGCCGCGCCGATATGGGCGCCTTCTACTTCCACCAGCGGGATATTGAGGTAGAACCTCTTGAACTGTTATTTCCTCCCATCCACTGGGGTGAACTCGACAGCCTGCCGGTGACAATAACAAATGACGGGGGGACAGATCTGACCATAATCAGCGTCGAAGGTTGCCTCACTATGAGTTGCATTTGGATGAACGAAGAAGATCCAGAAGTGTGGCAGCCAATCGTAATGGAACCCCTACAGAACATCCAGCTATGGGTTTATTACCATCCACAAGAGGGAGCGGTGCGGGAGCGGACTTTCTGGATTCGCTCCAACGACCCGGATGAACCGGAAGTTACGGTCCATGCACGGGGGGAGGTGGAAAACGTAAATGAGGGAGATGTCGGTTTGCCCCTGAGCTTCGAATTGATCGGCGTCTCCCCCAACCCGTTCAACTCCCAAACCACGGTTCACTTCGCATTGCCCCATCCTGATTGTGTAAGGTTCATTCTATGCGATTTATCGGGACGTATCGTCTGGTCGTCTTCTGGTGGATTGTTCCAGTCAGGGAGGAACATGCTGATGATTTCAGGGGAAGCTCTGCCCGCAGGTGTGTATCTGCTGAAACTCACGAGCCGGACAGGCAATAACATATGGGCGAAATTAGTCCTGATGAAATAGATGGCTGCAACCCCCCCTTACTCCCCCCCTTCGATAGAAGGGGGGGTGACAACCGAATATGTCGTCACTCAATCAACGGAAGAAACCATGCACTGGGGCGAAACCTTCGCCCGCCGCCTTAAAACCGGCGATGTGGTGGCTCTATGCGGGGAGCTGGGTGCGGGAAAGACGGTCCTGGCGCAGGGCATCTGCCGGGGACTCGGTTACAAAGGTGAGGTGACCAGCCCCTCGTTTGTCCACCTGCATCGATATGAAGCCTCAGTGGGACAGACATTCCTGTCTGTCCTGCCAGACAGGAATGTCTGTCCTACTATACACCATGCCGATTTATACCTGACAAAATCGCCTGAAGACGCCGCCGACCTGGGGCTCGACGAGCTCTACGGCGGAGATGGGATTGTCCTCGTCGAGTGGGCGCAGCGCTTTCCCGAAATGCTGCCCGAAGGATGTTGGTGGATTGAGATCGAATGGCCGAAAGAGGGTGAAAATGTCAGGTTGATTAAAGTGCGAAAGTGAGAAAGCTTGCCACTGCGAAGGCGGGGGTTACGTCCTGCTTCGCCGGACTTGAAACCTGATGGGAACTTTAACGGCGATTATATAGTTACATGGCGTCACGTGCCCTCACGTGACGCCACATGTCAAAGGCATTAATTACTGACAAAAACAAATGCACCTCAACACCATGTTAAGAATCTGTTCGGTCGGACTAATTGTATTCTTTATCCCCGCTTCAATACACAACAGCACCACCAGGCGGGATCGTTCCGACACGGATTTAATCGTCCCTGCACCGTCGGAGTGCACCACCGGCGTAATCTCAGGTGAGGTAACCCCCGATGGTCGTCCCCTGCTGTTCAAGACCCGCGACGTGAGGATTCCCGACCAGGAGTTCGCCTACTTTGATGACGGCGAATACAGCTATGTCACCATCATCAGCGCGGGTCGGGAGGAGGATGCCTGGGGCGGGGTTAACTCAGTCGGCTTTGCCATCGAGAACTCGACGGCTCTGAACTTTCCCGATACCGTTGAAGGTTCCGACGACGACGGCCGCCATATCAAGCTGGCTCTGCAGACCTGCCGCACCGTGGACGACTTCGCGGTCATCCTCGACAGCACCAACAACAGTGGACGCACCACCCCATCCAACTACGGGGTCATCGACGCTGAAGGTGTGGCAGCCATCTTCGAGGCAGGCGCCGGCAACTACATACGGCTCGACGCCGCCGACACAACCGATGCCCCCGACGGCTTCATGGTCAGGGCCAACTTCGCATACACCGGCGGAGAAGAGAGACACATCGGCCAGTGGAGGCATGACCGGGCCTACCAGTTGATACTCGACGCCGCGGACGAGGAGGCATTAACCCCTCAATATCTACTCCGGACAGTGATCCTGAACCTCTGCCTCGAAGACCTGGACCCTTACCCGCTCCCCTTCGACAGTGTATATGCGGGTCGAGACTGGCCCACCGGCTTCATCCCGACCCATGATATGGTCAACCGGGACATCACAGCCAGCGCCGTGGTCGTCCAGGGAGTGATGCAGGATGAGGAGCCCTTGCTTGCAACCTTTTTCGGGTTTCCCGGCCAGCCGATACTGACCGTTCCACTTCCACTGTGGGTGCGTGCCGCCTCGACTCCTCAGGAACTGGACGGCGATCCCACCTCGCTCCTGTGCGACCTGTCAAACCTGTTCAAGGACTATGTCTATAACACGCACATTGCCGTCGATGCCCTGAACACCTTTCAACTGCTGGACGGACAAGGCGGCGGTCTGTTGACCGTGACCGGCCCGGTCACCGACTCCATCTTCACCCGCTCACAAGCTGCAATGGAGGATTGGCGTGAAGACATGCCCGAGCCCGGGGTTATGGCGGATTTCCAGAACAAAATGGCAGAATACGCCTACGAAACACTGCGGGAATGGAGAGGTAAGACCCTGTTCCGTGTTCCCGATGACTATGAAATCATCCAGGAGGCAATTGACGCTTCATCAGATGGTGACACGGTGCTGGTCCTGCCTGGAGTCTATGCCGGGTCGATAGATTTCAAGGGCCGGAACATCGTCCTCGGCAGCCTCTTCATCACTACCGGTGATTACGCCTACATAGATTCGACCGTGATTGACGGCGGTCAGGATGACCGTTGTGTGGCTTTCAACAACGGCGAAGATGAGGATGCGATCCTGACCGGCTTCACCCTCCAGAATGGCGCCACCGGATTCGGTGGGGGGATATACTGCAACGGCGCCGGCCCGACCCTCAGCCGCCTGCTGGTTAAGGATAACCAGGCCACACGAAACGGTGGCGGCATCTATTGCACTCACGGTTCAAGCCCCACTCTGATACAGGTCACTGTGGTCGGCAACAGCGCAAACGGTGAAAGTGGCGGTATCTACTGCTATGACAATTCAGTCCCGATAATAACCAATTCCATATTCTGGGACAATTCACCTCATGGAATTCCTGCCGGGCTATCCGTTTCCTACAGTGACATACAGAATGGATATGAAGGTGAAGGCAATATCAACCGGGATCCACTGTTCTCAGCCCCGGAAATCGGCGATTACCACCTGACGGAAGATTCCCCCTGTCTCGACGCGGGTGACCCAGAATCCGGTCCCGACCCGGACGGCACTCGCGCTGATATGGGCACGTTTTATCTCCACCAACAACCCGATATATCTGTTGAACCTGACAGCCTCGAGTTCGAGGGCGTTCAGACTGAGACCACCGACAGTCTGGCTGTGACAATCAGCAACGTCGGACAAATGCCGCTTCAGGTAACCTCGCTGGGTATCTGTTCGTATAATGCTCCCTTTTGGATCGACGAGCCTGAAGACACTCTGAATATTGAACCGGATTCAAGTTATACAGTGTGGGTAATGTTCCGCCCCTATGAAGAGAATGAGTACTTCGCCACTCTTATAATCGAATCAAACGACCCGGACGAACCGGCGGTCGAGATACCCATAACCGGCACGGCATTAGAGGTGAAATACGGTGAAGGATCTCTGCCGACAGAATTTGCCATTACCGGGGTCCATCCCAATCCCTTCAACGCCTCAACGGTGGTTACCTATACCGTTCCGAAACCGGGCACGGTCGCGCTGAGCCTGTATGACCTGTCGGGGCGCGAGGTGGCTGTCCTAAGTGATGGCTTTTCGCCTGCCGGGCGTTTTAATGCAATCATAAACGCCGACAACCTGGCCACCGGAATTTACATTCTCCGGTTGAGCGGTGCCGATGATGTCCGGATCGGGAAAGTGACGTTGATAAGATGAACCCGTTGAAAAACGAATAGAGGTAGTGTGGGTGAAGCGTAGCGAAACCCACTTTAGGGATAGATAGAATGATGGGTTCGCTTCACTTCACCCATCCTACTAAGTCGAACGGGGGAGTCCGACACCGGACACATCATTCAAATTGGCAGTTTTCAAGGCTCTCAAGATAACATTCGCAATCGACAATCGACAATCACCCATCATCCTGGCAATCGAGACAGCCACTTCGGTCTGTTCGGCTGCCCTGTTCAGAGGGGACAAACTGTCGGGGGTTGAATCAACCGCAGGGGCACGGCGTCACAATGAGACCCTGCCGGGTATGGTTCAGCAGCTCTTCGGACGGAGCGGAATAAAGTTGATGGACACCGGGCTCGTAGCGGTCTCGATAGGACCGGGGTCTTTCACCGGGCTGAGGGTGGGGCTCTCGTTCTCTAAGGGGCTGGCGCTGGCGGCCCGGGCGGCGGTTGTCCCGGTCGGAACGCTGGACGCCCTGGCGCATCAGCTCGTCGAAGCACTCGAACGATCAGAAGGTAAGCCTGAACTCGGAACGCGGTTCTGCCCGATGACTACAGCCCGGCGGGGCGAGGCATTCGGCAGGTTGTTCGTAATCACGGACGCCGGGGCTGAACCCGCGAGCGAACCATTCCTGACCGGAGCTGGAGAGCTCGCCGAGCATCTTAGATGCATTGATATTAAAAGAGTTGGGTCATTATCGACCGGCGAAGATGACATATCAACGACGACCTACATCGGCGGTGAAGGGGCCGATGCCATGGCTGCAGACCTCAGTATTCCCCGCCCGGTCTCCGGAGGTTGTGGAAGGGAGGGTCAGTTGTTAAACCATACTCAGAATGGTAAGATCATCTATCTGCCTGATGTGCAGGCTTCGGCGGAATCGGTGGGCAGGATGGGTCTGGAAAGATGGCGAGATGAGGGTGACAGGCCCCCCCCGGCGCGGGAGCTCGAACCGCTGTATCTGAAGGAGTTCACGGTAAAATCTGAAGTTCGGTAGTGTCCGGAAATAGTTGAGATGGAGTAGTCGCGGTTGTCCTCAACCGCGACACAGTCGGGGCCGAGACAAACCCGACTACAATTCTTCAAC
>MWJR01000155.1 GCA_002127415.1 Calditrichaeota bacterium AABM5.125.24 | reverse complement strand
GATTATATTCCGCCGCAGGGTCGGGGAGCTGTTGAACTGACAGATAACACCGGCGATTGAGTTGTCGATGAGCTCGCAATCGGTCACGGTCGGCGCAGAGGAGTTGTTGCAGAAGATGCCCACCGAATCGCAGTAGCTGATCCGGCAGTGGTCGATGACAGCGTCGCGGCTGTCGAGGCGCACACCCCAGCGGGCGTGTGCAATATCTGTGTAACTGAACTCACAGCCGGGATCGCCGCCACTCTCGAGCACCAGCCCGAACCAGTCCCCCTTTTCAGGCATCCGGGCGGCCGAGATGAAGCTGACCGGAGCGGCCTCGCTGCCCTGAACAAGAAGCCGACCCCTGACCCTGAAGATATAACGACCCTCCACCTGCACCTCGACCCCCGGTTCGACGGTCAGGGTCTGACCGACGGGGAGCAGCACGTCGCAACTCATATAGTAAGGGCTGCGAGCGGTCTCGAGCCTCTCAACGGTAACCCGACGCCTGATCTCCCCCGGACGGTAGGTGTAGGGGTAGATCCCCAGCTCTATGCGGGTTCCGTCGGGGTCGCGAAGACCATTATCCTCAGGACCGGCGTCAATGGCTGCCGAGCAGGAGTTAAGCCGGAAATCCCACATCTCAGCGTCGGCGAAATCCGGGTTCAGCCGAAGGTTAAACCTGTAATCGCAGCTGTCCAGATTCCCGTTGGCCTGGATCACCCGACCCAGAGTGCTCGGCGCATGCTGGCTGAACTCCCCTGAGAAGTTGGACCAGACGATGTTGTAGTCGAGCTGAAGGTCGGGACGAGGTGCATCGCCGGACTCCTTACAGAATACGCCGTAATCGTCGTTCTCAATTATGATGTTGTAACGCAGTTGTGGGTCGGAGCTCCAGTGGACGTAGATGCCGTGGCCGGCGTTGTCGTAAAAGACGCAGTTCTCCACCAGCGGATCCGAGCTGGTGTCGCAGTGGACGCCGTGAAAGCCTCCGGCCAGGAACCAGGAGCGGCGCACCGTGGGGCTCGACCGAACCAGGGTGAGTGAGCCGTAGTCCCACACAGTGCTGTCGAACTGACCATAGTGATAGCGGGTGCCGTATTTGGCACCGAACAGGAAGCGGCAGTATTCGAATTGGCTCCCCTCGTCGGCGTCGATCATCCAGATGCCGTCCCAGTCTCCACGGCCGGGATATTTACGGGCGGAGGTGAAGGTGATCGGCGTCGCCTCGCTGCCCACGGCCGTGATGCTGCCGTAAACCACTATGGAACCCAATTCGACCGTGTCGATCCTGCCGTCCTCGGCGAAGATGGTGTCCAGCTTGAAGAGGATCTCGACCCCGGGCTGGATAACAAGCTCCCCTCCGTCCGGCACGGTCAGTGTGCCTTCGACCAGATAAGGACTTCCTGAAAGCCCGAGCACACCGGTCATCTCACCCCTGATCAGGGTGCCGGGAAGAAACTCACTTTCATCCGGCCTGACCGGCTGGGACGTCTCACAGCCCGATATAACAATTAACAGTGCCAGTGCAAATATTGACCGCCTGATGGGATCCTCCTGAATAAAAAATCGGTGTATATAGTCCAGATCGGATCAGTTTTATATCAGAACGTCATTCCGATCCTGAACAGGACGTTTCGGCCGGATCCGAAGCTGCGTGGATTGGCGTCCCACTCCTGGCGGTTGTCATTCGGGTCGTAGGCCGGGTTCAGCGGATGGACCGCCTCGGTAGGACTGCCGGTCTGACCGTGGACCGCCAGCACGTTCCGCTTGTTGAACAGGTTGTCGATAGTGAAACCGAAGAAGAGCCGGTTCCCGCTGCGAGCGCTCAGGGTGTAGTATTTGTCGAACTTGAGGGTGGTCAGCTCGCGCCACGGCTTGCGGGCCGAATTGGGAAGGATCAGTCTTGAGTTCTCAATACCGGTGGTGTATTCCGACGGTGTGTAGGGCTCCCCGGAGCCGAATTCCCACATCAGGGTCATCTGCCAGTCATCGGGCAGGACCAATCCTAACAGACGGGGGTGGTCACCCTTGTCGTAATGAACGGTCATATTGGCGTTGACCTTGTGGGTCTCGTCCCAGTTGAGCGGGTGTTCGTCCCGGTTCTCCGGAATGCCCAGCAGCCTGGCCTCCTGGCTGGCGTGCTGTTCGGACTCCTTGCCGTAGGCGTAAGAGAAATCGTAGTTGAAGGTCAGGGCGTAGTGGTGCGCCGGCCGCTTCTCGATGGAGAACTCGAAGCCCCGCATCCGGCCGTAACCCAGGTTCACATACCTCTCGAGGTTGATATTCTTCCACTTCTCGTCCGAGGTGCCGATCAATCCGAACTGGTCCTTGTAATAACCGTGCACGTCAATCACCACATACTCGGATATCTGGGTGTTCACACCGAGCTCATACTGGATCGTCTTCTCATACTCGAGGTTGGGATTGCCCAGGACGCTGTTGGCGTCGAAGTTGGATGTGGCTGACTTGTAGAAATACTGGAAATCGGGCGGCTTGTAGGAGTGATTATAGTAGAAATAGAGCTTGGACTGCTCGGTGATCGGGTGTGATATGCCCAGCCGGGGGCTGATACGCCAGATGCCGCGATTGACGGTGATGGCCCCGGGCTCATTACGCAGGAAGCGCTCCTCATATTCGTCGACGAGATCCTGGTCCTGGATGATGAAATCGCCCCTGATGCCGGCATTGACTATCAATCCCTCGAATTCCATCTTGTCCTGCACATAGACCGCACCTTCCCACGGCCAGTAGTGGTAGAAGTTGCGAACGTCACCCCGTTCAGGCCAGAGGCTCCCTTCCGGAAGTTGCGCTTCATTGGTGTAGGGCAGGTCGGGCCGCGCGATCGACTGCATCTCCATATCGCAGTATTTAATCTCCACACCCGACTTTATCTCGTGGTATTTAGACACCTGACTCTGGATATCGAACTTGACGATGTATTCGGTGATGGAGCGGTCCTGCCAGTAGGCGGTTGGGTCCCACGTCCCATCGTTGAGGAAGTGGTCATACCTGTTCCACTTGCCGTCGTTGTTGTAGTCGAGGAACCACTCCTTGTCCTCCTCGGCGGTGCCGTTACGCATATTGAATTCGGGGGCTTCAGTGTCGTGCAGGGTGCGGTTGATCCAGGTCGATCTGCCGGGGATGAACTGGAGGATGTCGTCGGGCCAATCGGTGCCGCGCGCCTGTTCGTCGAAGGTGTAGTGGACAGGTCTGGAGCGGTCTGAGCGGTAGTTCCAGTCGGCCGGGCGGCAGAACAGCTCGTATTCATCGAACATAAAGTTGGGACCGTCATACCTGCCGTTCAGGGTCCTCTCGGTGCCGATGAAATAGTCCCCTGCGCCCAGGGAGCTCATAGCCGAGGAGGGAAGGTCGAACCATATCTCCCCCTCATCCCACCTGCCGTTGAATTCACCGCTGACAGGATCGGGTTCGTCGATGAACGGCTCACCGGTATCCCACCAGAAGTCCCCGTCGATGAAAGGCTCATTCCGGTCAACAAACCCCCCGTCACTGGCTCGCCAGGCGAGGTCGCGCTTGTCGATCTGGCCGTTGCCGTTCATATCGTCGTAGCCCTCAGAATAGTCAAAGCGGCCGTTGCCGTTGGTGTCGATAAAAGGTTCGCCGGGGTCCCACAGGTAGTTGCCGTTCAGGTCCTCCCACGGCTCCCAGGGATCGTAGCGGCCGTTACCGTTGGCGTCAAAGAACCGTTCGCCGTCCCAGCTTCCGTTGCCGTTCCAGTCCTGTTCCGGAAGCTGTGGTTCAGCCGGGTCCCAGCGGCCGTTTCCGTTCACGTCGCTGTATGAATCCCATGGATCATAGACCCCGATGTTGTTCTCACCGGTCAGCGGGTTGACAACATCGATCCACGGCTCGGCGGCGTCATAGATGCCGTTGCCGTTCAGGTCCACCCAGTCCTCGCCTCGATCCCAGCGCCCGTTCATATTCCTATCCTCATAGCCCTCGCCGCCGCCGTCGAAGATGTAGTTGCCGTTGGCGTCCCAGTATCCATCCATAAAGCCATCGCCGTCAGCATCCACGTATTCACCCGGGTCAAGAATCCCGTTCATATTGATGTCAAAGGCGACGGCCATCTCATCCTCGATGTCATCCTGCATCGTGAACTCGCCCGGGTTCTTACCGCTCGGCTGCACCCGCGTATGGCTGCGTTTAGTTGTCAGCTTCAGCTCATACCAGCTCTTCGAGCTCAGCTGGTTGGTGAAGGTCAGCGAGCCGATGAACTGGCGATTCTGCGCCCAGGGACGATTGTCGATGTTATACTTGTAGGCATAGCCGTAGTTGCCCGTCAGATTCCCCTCACCCGAGGGATAGATGTCCCACTTCTGGAAGACCTCCTTCAGGTATAAGGTCAGCTTCTTGGTGTCGGTGAGGTCATAGCCCAGCTTGAGCCACGACTCGTAGCTGTTAAGCTGTCGCTCGGGCAGCTTAACGCCGATCCCCATATAGTCGTTGGCCGGTCTGCTCACGTCGAACGGAAGATAGGTGTTGCTCAGCCTGCCGATGGTGGAGATATAAAAGGTGACCGGCTTGCCGAAAAGATTGCTCGAATAGGGAACCGGCCCCCCGAAGGAGAGCTCCATCCGGTCTGTATCGAAGGAGTAGGTGTCGATGATCCGGTCGGTCTGGTATTCTATCTTGCCCGAGTACTCTTTGGGTGAGCCTTCGACGGTGGTGAACTGGACCGCCGCGATATACCCGTATTCGGCGGGGAGACCGCCGGTCAGGACGTTGACCTCCTCGAGGGTCTCAGAGGAGAGCTCGAACCTTACCTGGGTGTCGACCAGCCGGTCACGGATATCAACCCCGTCAACCAGGATAGCCACGTCGCCGGAGCGGCCACCGCGGACGTGCCATTTCCCCTCCGCATCCTCCTTGAAGCCTGTGGTGGTCTTCAGTAAGGTGCCGACATCCTCGGGTCTGATATTGACGATGTTCTCCTTGGTGAAGCGGCGCCCGGTGTGGGTGGTTCCCAATTCAACCGGGGGTTTCTCCCAGACAATCTTCACCTCCTCGCGCTTGATAGCCTCCGGCACCAGCTCCACCTTCAGCTCGGTGGTCAGGTCAACGTGAATCCCGACCTGGGTAAAGGTTACGGTGTTAAAACCCAGGCATGAAATCTCAACGTCATAACCCCCCGGAGGGATATTCAGGATGAAAAAGTCGCCGTTGATGTCGGTGGCAGTGCCCCAGCTCTTATCGACTTCAATTATGTTGGCGTTGACTACCGGCTCACCGGTCTCGCTGCTCACAACCTTACCTTTGAGACTGCCTGTATTACCGGCCAGGGCGGAGTCGGCGACCAGGCAGAGAAGGGTGGCTATGATGGGGACCGGATGGAGCCATGATCTGTGAGTCGACGCAGAAAACATAGCTGACCTCCAGTTCGACATTTCCTCACGCAATGGACAACCCGTGGTCAACCTCGCGAGGCGCGAGCGATTGAATTTCAACATACAGATAGAGGCTAAAGTTTAATTAAATTAACAATAATTAGCATTTCTGTCAAGCCTTATCACCGATGGTTACCCTGAACATCAGTTAAGCGAATAAAAAGCGGCGGTCGGGTCTGTTTCGATCCGACCGCCTATAAGACCTGTGATTGCTCGCAACGCCCGCATTAAACGCTGCTCGTCTAATCCATATTCTTCACGATGGCCTCAGCGTAGCCGGAACAGGAGACCTTGGTGGCCCCCTCCATCAGGCGGTGCAGGTCATAGGTGACGGTTTTGGCCTCGATGGTCCGTCCGATGCCGTCTTCGACCAGCTTCCCGGCCTCGCGCCATCCGAGGTAGTTCAGCATCATCACCCCCGAGAGCACCAGGGAGCCGGGGTTGACCTTGTCCTGACCGGCATACTTGGGAGCCGTGCCGTGGGTGGCTTCGAACAGCCCCACGAAGTCACCGATGTTGGCGCCGGGGGCCATCCCCAGCCCACCGACCTGAGCCGCGGCGGCGTCGGAGATGTAATCACCGTTGAGATTCAGGGTGCAGACCACCTCATATTCGTCCGCGCGGGTCAGAATCTGCTGGAACATCGAGTCGGCTATGCGATCCTTGATCACGATCCTGTCGCCGGGGTCCCCGGTCGGACGACCACCCCTCAACTCGGCGAAGGCGCCCGGCTTGGTGATGGGGGTGACGCCGTCCTCGGCACGGGTCTCATCCCACAGCTCGGCCTCGGTGATGACCCGGTCGCGGAACTCCTCCAGCGCCAGCTCGTAGCCCCAGTCCTTGAAGGCCCCCTCGGTGAACTTCATTATGTTCCCCTTGTGCATCAAGGTCACCGACTTTCGCCCCTCCGCAATGGCGTGCTTGATGGCTTTACGCACCAGCTGCTTCGAGCCGGTGATGCTGATCGGCTTGATCCCCACACCTGAATCGGTTCGGATATTCTTGCCCATCTTCTGGTTGATGAACTCGATAACCTCCGACGCTTCAGCAGTTCCCTGCTGCCACTCGATGCCGGCGTAGACGTCCTCGGTGTTCTCACGGAAGATGATGATGTTCATCCGCTCAGGGTGAACTACCGGTGAGGGAACCCCCTTGAACCACCGGACCGGCCGGACGCAGGCGTAGAGGTTGAGCACCTGGCGCAGGGTGACGTTCAGGCTGCGGTAACCACCCCCTACGGGTGTGGTAAGCGGCCCTTTGATGGCGACGATGAAGGTCTCAATCGCCTTCAACGTGTCGGCGGGGAGAAACTGGCCGGGGCCGTATTCCTTCACAGCCTCATCACCGGCGTATATCTTCATCCAGGCTATCGAGCGCCGGCCGCCGTAAGCCTTCTGAACAGCGGCGTCAAGAACCACCTTCGCGGCGGGCCAGATATCGGAACCTATCCCGTCGCCGCGGATAAACGGGATAATCGGCCGGTCTGGAACCTTCAGCTCATCGCCCTCTATTGTGATGGGCTGGCCGTCCTCAGGGGGAGTGATCTGTTCAAAATTGACCATTTTCTGTAACCTCCAGATAGGATTGTGTCCGGATAATATGTATCTCTTGATTGTGGAAAGGACGGGTTTATCTGTTCTGATAGATGAAACCTTCGCCTTGTTAAAGAAACATTTTTCACAAGCTATAGGAAAATATATGCATCTTCTGTCGGTCTGTCAATACGGTTCAGGGGATGGAGCCGGTGTGTCTAAAGAGAAACGGCGTCGGTCTGATCCGACGCCACTAAGGTTGTCCCCTCCCTGCTCAAGCTCTGCGGGCTGCTTCTATATCAGGTAATCGACGCCTGCCAGGGAGGTTGGTGGTGCTGGCCGGCGCCAGGGGACACTACTGCTTATCCATTCATAATCCCAACTGCCGGTGGCAATATACAGCGACTGCGGCAGCCGGGGTTTAACCGGATTGACTGTTCAGCGATGCCGGCATGGGCGCCATTAAAAGATGTAAGCTCATCAGCGGGTTGCGGGTCGATTATCCTCCGGCGTCGCGGTACCCGGTGGCGACGCAGATGATCCGGCGCCCAAAGCCAGCATCACTCACAGATGCAGAGGTTGTAGGGGTCCGAGCTGAGGTTCGTGCCCGGATGTTGCTCACGGCCCGGGTAGACGCCCTATTCCCTCTGCATTAATCTTTCGCCTTGCTGCAGCACAAAGGCCGCTCCCTGGGCTTTAGCAACCCAGGTCAACCGTGCCGGCCCTCAGTGCGACTCCGCAGTCAGCAGCCCACGCGTCAGTTCAACAGCGGATCGGAAGCGGCCAAAGAAGCAGTCCTTCAGGCGATTTCAACGCGAGCAGTGCTTGATGCAGTGCAGTTGTTACCACATTGCGGTGCCCTTCACATCCCCCTGACGCCCGGAGTTCCGGTTAACCGTGCCCGTGTTCAGCTCAACTCCAGGTAAGCAGCTTCTGATTCAGTGCTGAGGCGTAAGGGGAAGGCGATGTAAACCGCGCTTGCACTCGCTCCAACTGTGGAATTCGCAATGACCGTGCCACAATTGAAACCGTGAAATCGCCTTACTGGCAGGGATACTCAGGATGTAGGTTCGGCTGGGTGCGCAAGAATTGCGTAGTTGCCTGCACGATTAGCAGCAGCGGTCAGGGCCTGGAGTCCTGTCGCTCTTGCGTGTGAGGCCGGCTCCAGAGGGCATCGAAGAACGCATAGGTATAGACCGAAGCGGCCACCAGGCCGGATACCGTTGACAGATGATACACATCTCGATAATCCTTCCATCGGTGGCGGATGTCTGAAGGGCTTTCGGCGTCAAGGTATCTATCTCGTGCATTGGGGAGGATGGCCTGTGAATAGAAGAAGGCGGCAACAGCGCCATAGAAGAGAACCCCCACTGTGAGACCCCGCTTCCGCTGGCCTTTCTTGAACTGTCCCGAACCCGGCAGATACAGCGAATGCAGGGATGCCTTCCGACAGATGTCGGCCTCCTCCGCCCATCGCTGACGCCTCTCCGAGGCCAACTGCCTGTTGAACTCCTCCCTGGCCTTCTCGAAGGCATCCCGCACCTTGGGCGACCAGGTAATCGGGTCGGGGGTGAGGCCCCGGTTGAGACGTAGGGCAGCCACAAACCGGCGCACACCCCCCTCATTATCACCGTTGGCGATGGCGCAGAAGGCGAGAATCTGATTTAATCTGAATTGGGTGTAGCGGGAGAGCTTCTCGGGATTATCGAGCGCCTTCAGTGCTGTAAACTCCGCCTCGGCTATGCGCCCTGTATCGTAGAGCCGGATCGTTCTATCGAGAACATCGACCGAATCGCGGGGAGAGGTGTCAGTTCGCGGCTGCCCACGGGCCGCTGTCACACAAATTAAACATAACCAGATTATCCCGACTGAGGATAAGTGAACTCGAGCGCGCCGGAGGGATGGTGACGGCCCTTTCATATGTTGAAGAATTGAATCAGTTCAACTCCTTGAGTGCTTTGGTCAATGCGGGCAGAACCTCCATAGCATCACCGACGATGCCGTAATCGGCGGTCTTGAATATCGGCGCTTCGGGGTCCTTGTTGACTGCCACGATAACCTTGGAAGACCGCATCCCGGCCAGATGCTGAATGGCGCCGGATATGCCGCAGGCGATGTAGAGAGTGGGGCTGACTAACTTGCCGGTCTGGCCTACCTGCTCTGAGTGAGGTCGCCACTCGGCGTCAACTACAGCCCGAGAAGCTCCGACCGCTCCCCCGAGGGTTTCGGCCAGCTCTTCAATCAGCTGGAAGTTCTCGGCGCCCTTCATACCTCGCCCGCCCGAAACAACCGTGTCCGCCTCGGTGACATCGAGCTTCTCGCCGGCCTCAGTCAGGAATTCCAGCATACGCGCACGGATCTTACCATCAAGGGAGACACTCAGCGGAAGCCGTTCCATAGCTGCCACTTCGCGAGGCGCGGCCAGAAAGGCCTTCGGCCTGAGTGTCACCACCGCCGGCCAGGCGGTGGCGGCCAGGGTCATTATGCATCGTCCGGCATAGACCGGTCTGGTGACCGTCAGGCGACCCTCCACATACTCAACCGATATGCAGTCAGGCAGGAAGGCGGCGTCGAGCCGGGCAGCAACGGTCGGACCCAGGTCACGACCCAGGGCTGAGGCGCTCATCACCACCAATTTTGCGCCGGACTCCTGAACCGCCGCAAGCAGCGCTTCGCGGTGGCCTTCGGGCGAGTAGTTCTCAAGATCGGGGTGCTCGGCGAGAAGCAACCGGTCAACGCCGTAACCCTCGACCTCGCCAGCCATAGCATCCAGTGATGTTCCTATGAGCAGCGCGTTCAGCTTCCCGCCGGTCAGATCGGCCAGCTTCCTGGCGCCGCTGACCGCTTCCAGCCCCGCTGCACGCAACTTCCCCCCCCGGGATTCGATGTATACCAATATGTCCATATTTACCTCTAAGTTCCTAAGTGCCTAAGTGTCTGAATTGCCGGACAATAAGGAATTGACAATTCTCAACCTGACAATCGCCCATTCAAACCACCTTGGCCTCTTCCTTCAGCAGCCGGACCAGCTCGGGAACCGCCTCCACCCCTTCACCGACAATCTTCCCCGGCGGTCGTGTGGGTGGGTAGTTAAGCTGCACGACCTCTGTCCTGGCGGTGACTGCTTCGGGCTCGATGGTAGTGACCGGCTTCTTCTTGGCCATCATAATCCCCTTGAGCGATGCGTAGCGTGGTTCATTCAGCCCTTTCTGGGCGGTGACCAGGGCCGGCAGCGATGTTCGGAAGACCTCGATGCCGGTCTCAATCTCACGGTGAGCGGTCAGCTCACCTCCGTCAACATCGAGCTTAACGATGGTTGAGATGTGTGGAATATCGAGCATTTCGGCCACCATTGGCCCGACGGCGCCGCAATCGTCATCCACGGCCTGCTTCCCGGCCAGAATCAGGTCGAACCCTTTATCGCGCAGGGCTCCCGCCAGGGCTCCGGCGGTGCCGGGGATATCCAGACCGGTGGGGGTGACCAGGTGGATCGCCTCGTCAGCCCCCATAGCCAGGCTATTGCGCAGCGCCTTGACGGCCTCATCGCCCCCCAGAGAGAGCACAACCACCTTACCGCCGTGGCTCTCCCTCAGACGCAACGCCTCCTCCACGGCGTACTCATCGAACGGATTGAGCACCAGGTTCACGTCGCTCTTGTCAATGTAGCGGCGGTCACCAGATATCTTCAGGCTGGCTTCGGTGTCCGGCACCAGCTTGACCAGAACTGCGATGTTCAATCTCTCCTCCCTGTTCTATGGTGAAAGGCTAAAAGATTATTAAACCTGTAGTGGCAGCATTTATGACCGTTTCTTAGTAGCTCGGACACTCTTGTCCGAGCACGGCCGGACAGGAGTGTCCGGCCTACCGGTCATCCGTCAGTCCGCTGCCAAATATAACTTCACGAGATTATGTGCGCAAGGAAACGCCCGCCCGTTTTACTTCTCCTTCAACACAGCCTGGGCGGCGGCGAGCCTGGCGATAGGGATGCGGTATGGCGAGCAGCTCACATAATCCAGCCCGACCTGGTGACAGAAGACTACCGAACGGGGTTCACCGCCGTGTTCCCCGCAGATGCCGACCTTGAGGCTGGCGCGCGCTTTCCGGCCCTGTTCCACACCCCACTCCATCAGCTTCCCAACTCCGTCGGTGTCGATGGTCTGGAACGGATCGTCCGCGATGACCTTATGTTCAAGATAGTGGGGAACGAAGCCGCGGGCGTCGTCGCGGGAGATGCCGAGGGTAGTCTGGGTCAGATCGTTGGTGCCAAAGGAAAAGAACTCCGCCACCTCGGCGATCCGGTCAGCGACGATGGCGGCGCGAGGCAGCTCGATCATAGTGCCGACCAGGTAATCGACCTTCAGGGATGCGGCCTTCATAACATCATCGGCCACGTTGCGGACGATTTTGGCCTGCTGGGCCAACTCACTGGGGAAGCCGACCAGAGGTATCATAATCTCCGGGTGGACCTTGATCCCCTCCTTGGCCGCAGCTGTAGCCGCCTCGAAGATGGCGCGCGCCTGCATCTCGGTGATCTCGGGATACACAATCCCCAGCCGGCAGCCGCGATGACCCAGCATCGGGTTGGATTCGCGCAATGATTCAGCCTTGGCCCTCACCCTGCCCGGTTCAAGTCCCATATCGGCGGCCAGGGCGGAGACCTCATCTTCGGTGTGAGGGAGGAACTCGTGCAGTGGAGGGTCGAGGGTGCGGATGGTTACCGGCAGGCCGTCCATCACGCGGAATATCTCCAGGAAGTCGGCCCGCTGCATCGGCAGCAGCTTGTCCAGAGCCCGGCGACGACCGGCCTCATCCCCGGCCAGGATCATCTCACGCACCGCCATTATTCGATCGCCGCCGAAGAACATATGCTCGGTGCGGCACAGCCCTATCCCCTCGGCGCCGAAAGCCCTGGCAACCCGGCACTGATCGGGTTGGTCGGCATTGGTGCGGATCTTGAGCCTGCGCTCCCGGTCGGCCCATCCCATAAGTTCGGCATAGATATGGTAGAGCTCCGAATCGGCCGGGGCGAGGCTGTGGTCTATCAGCACCTGCACTATCTCGGACGGCAGTGTCTTGATGGCCCCCTCGATGACCTCCCCGGTTGAACCGTCGAGCGATATGAAGTCCCCTTCCTTGAAGGTTCCTCCCGCCACGCGCATCTCACCGGTCTGGTAGTCGATATCGAGCTCTCCACATCCTGCCACGCACACCTTTCCCATCTGCCGGGCCACCAGGGCGGCGTGTGAGGTCATCCCGCCGCGAGCGGTCAGGATGCCGACCGATGCGTCCATCCCCTTTATGTCCTCAGGCGAGGTCTCGAGCCGGACCAGGATCGCATCTTCACCCTGCGACCGGGCCTTGATGGCCGCCTGAGCGTTGAAGACTATCCGGCCGGAGGCAGCTCCGGGGCCGGCGTTCAGCCCTCTGGCAAGCAGCCGCCCCCCCTTAACGGCGCGTTCTTTTTCCTTGAGATCGAATATCGGCTGCAGGAGCTGGTTGAGTTGATCGGGCTCGATCCGCAATAGCGCCTCCTGGGGGTTTATCAGCCCCTCCTTCACCATCTCCACACCGATCCGCACCGCGGCGAGCCCGGTCCGCTTCCCGGCGCGGGTCTGCAGCATCCAGAGCCGGTCGTTCTGGACGGTGAACTCCAGGTCCTGCATATCGCGGTAATGGTTCTCGAGGGTCTGGTATGCCTGTTCGAGATCCGCGTATATTTCGGGCATCTCTTCACCTAACCGGGAGATCGGCTGCGGGGTCCGGATCCCCGCCACAACGTCCTCGCCCTGTGCATTGGTCAGGTATTCGCCGTAGAAACGCTTCTCCCCGGTGGCCGGGTCGCGGGTGAAGGCGACCCCGGTGGCGCAGTCGTCGCCCATATTCCCGAACACCATCGTCTGAACATTAACCGCGGTGCCCCACGTATCGGGGATGTTGTTCAGACTCCGGTAGGCTATGGCCCGCTCGTTCCCCCACGAAAGGAACACCGCCCCGATAGAACCCCATAGCTGCTCCCAGGGGTCTTCAGGGAATGGGGTGGTGGAGCACTCGGCGATGATACGCTCGAATGACTCAACCAATTCCTGCAGGTCTTCGACCGCGAGTTGAAGGTCCTCAGTTACTCCACGGCGCCCTTTGAGCTCTTCGATGGCGGCCTCAAACGGATCGATCTCCCGGTCACTGGCAGGTCTGATACCGAGCACCACGTCCCCATACATCTGCACCAATCGGCGGTATGAATCGTATGCGAAACGCGGGTTGGAGGATCGGTTGGCCAGCCCCTCCACGGTCTTTCCATTGAGTCCCAGGTTCAGAACGGTGTCCATCATACCGGGCATAGAGACCCTGGCGCCGGAACGAACCGATACCAGCAGTGGATTATCCAGATCACCGAAGCGGGCACCCATTATCTCCTCCATCCGCTCTATCGCAACCTGCACCTGCTCTTCGAGCCCATCCGGATACCCTTTGTTATCCATATAATAGGCGCACACCTCGGTCGTGATGGTAAAGCCTGGCGGGACAGTGAGCTCCAGGTTGGTCATCTCGGCCAGATTAGCCCCCTTACCGCCGAGCAGGTTCTTCATATCGGCGCGACCTTCGGCCGCATCGCCGCCGAAGTTATAGATGTATTTGGTTGCCATCTTATTGTTCCTTAGTTAGTTAGGCAAACCGGACGTGCTTGCCAATCTTATTTCAAGGCTAAAAAGATAATCATAATGCCAACGTTTATCAAGGGTGTTGTCATATGCTCCGGTTCAAAGCGCCAGAGCTTGACTGTAAAGGCTGGTTGTCGTAATATAGACCTGTGATGTCTATTGGTATTTACATAACACTCTTAGCTCTGCTCGTGGCTCTGGCAGGATGGCTTTGCGCCCTGACCGGAACCCTGAAGCGCTACCTGCACCTGCTGCAGCTTGAGGATTACAGTCCGCGTCGTATGTGGAGGATAATCATTAGGCGTCCGATTCTGCTGCAACCTCTGGGGTTCGAGCTCATCGGGGCCCTGGTAATTATTGCAGCGGGTTTTATTGCGGTTCAAGATGTGACAAACAGGGTATATTCTGATCCTTGGCCGAAACTTAATGTCGGGCTCACTGGGGCATTTATCAATTGGTTTTTACCGATTGGTTGGACTATCTGGGGGCTGGGGTGCGCCTGGCGAGGCTGGCAAGTTCGTCGAACCCTTCGGAAAGCTAAGAAATCCCTGGTGATGACCGCAAGGGCGCGGCGAATATTCTGGACTGGTCTGGCATTCTCCCTTGCGGTTTTTTTCGTTTTAACTCTGATTGTTTTTTCCCGATATTTTACGAAAACTGCTGTCCTCGGTGCGGCTATAATGATGCCTGCCGACGCACCGAAGACATGGCTTATTGTAGCAATAAAAGCGTCTGTTTTTCTCTGGATGGGTTTACTCGCAGCAATGTATCTGGTTGAGCGCACCGGTGCCATTCATCTGACAGTATCGATTGGTCTGCTCTGGCCGGTAGAGAATGCGATCCAGCGTCGCTACCTGAAGGAAGCCCGTCGGATTCTAAGCGAGATGAACCCACAGGCCATCGGCATCACCGGCTCCTACGGCAAGACCGGCACCAAGGAGCTGCTTTCGGCTATGCTGGCCACTAAATACAACGTCTTCCGCCCGCCGGGGAGCTACAACACCCTGATGGGGGTCACCCGCGTGGTCCGCGAGAGCCTGCGACCTTTCCACGAGCTGTTCGTGGTCGAGATGGGTGCCTACCGGATAGGCACCATCGAGCGATTGTGCAGACTGGTCGGACCGAGGTATGGCATCCTGACCGGCATCGGAGTCCAACATCTCGAGCGGTTCAAGAGCCGGGAGGCAATCCGGTTGGCCAAGGCAGAACTGGTGATGGCATTGCCTTCGGACGGTATCGCGGTTCTGAACGGGGATGATCCTCTCTGCCGCCGGATCGGAGCTTCCTACTCAGGAGAGGTAGTCTATTTCAGTGTGCGAGGTGATGAGATCACTTCGGACGGAACGCCTCAACAAGATTATACCCCCCCTGCTATTGCTGAAGGAGATGATAAATTCCATACCCCCCCTGCTATTGCTGGAGGAGATGATAAATTCCATACCCCCCCTGCTATTGCTGGAGGAGATGATAAATTCCATACCCCCCCTGCTATTGCAGGGGGGGAGAATGGGGGGGTCAATCCTCAGACAATCCACGCCCGCAACATCACCATCACCTCCTCCGGCAGCGACTTCGAGCTCCTCTTCCCGGACGGGGAGGTGCTGCCGGTCCACCTGTCGCTACTGGGGCGGAGCGCGGTGGCCAATGCAACTGCAGCGGCGGCGATGGCCGACCGGCTCGGGGTTGCCCGCAGGGATATCGCCGGGACGCTGGCCTCGATGCCCCACGTGCGGCACCGGCTGGAACCGATACCGGGTGAGGGTGGGGTTCGGGTCTTAGATGACGCCTACAACTCCAATCCCATCGGCGCCAGAGACGCCCTCGAACTGCTGTCCACGACCGAGGGCGGAAGGCGGATACTCGTAACCCCCGGGATGGTAGAATTGGGGCCGATTGAGGAGCAGGCCAACTACCAGTTCGGCAGACAGGCGGCTACAGCCTGTGACCTGGCAGTGCTGGTAGGGGGTAAAAGGGTCGAGCCTATCCGAGAAGGTCTACTTAATAAGGGTTTTAGTTCCGAAAAAATCTGGGTTGTGCCCACACTGAATGAAGGACTGGACAGGCTGAAGGGCTATCTGAAGCCAGGCGACACGATGCTGCTGGAGAACGACCTGCCGGATCAGTATGACAGCCTATAGCGGACAGCATCTATCTTAAATACAGTAGAGGATCCTTAGATACAAACTGGAGGCTTGTGCTACAGCAAAGAGAAAGGCGAATTGAGAAGGGGTTGATTGACGGTCGTCTTTCCAGCTCTATTTGGAAACTGGCCTTCCCGATGATGATAGGCGGTTCCCTGCAAGATCTATTCTCTATAGTGGACCTTTACTTTGTCGGGAGGCTTGGTCATGTCGAGGTAGCTGCACTCTCGATTGCTGGAACAGTTTTATCCGTTCTTATGATGTTCGTTATGGGCATCGCGGTTGGAACGGTTGCGCTCGTCGCTCACTTCACGGGGGATAAACAACACGAGAGAGCGGACGAGGTGTTGGGGCAGACATTACTGCTGGGACTTATCTGTTCTGCAATAATGCTCGTCGTTTCCCTGGTTGCCGTTGTGCCACTCTTGAGACTATTTGGCGGAAGGGGTGATGTGCTTGTTTACGCTGCAGATTACCTGCGTATTACCTTCGGATGGTCGTTAACGATATTCCTCTTCGTGGGGGTAAACCACGCTCTCCGCGGCTCAGGCGACGCAAAGACACCCCTCAAGGCGCTGGTTATAGCCAATGTAATTAATATATTCCTCGATCCGATGCTCATTATGGGTTATGGCCCGTTTCCGAGGATGGGTGTAGCTGGTTCAGCGACAGCAACGGTTTTAAGCAGGGGTATCGGATTTGTCTATCTCATTTTACACACGGTGACCGGGGACTCGACGCTTCAACTCCGACTAAGATATCTCAAGCCGAACACCGCCCTGATGAAAAGAATGATCAGCATAGGATCATTCAGCTCACTGCAGGTCTTAATACGGGAGATATCTTTCCTCTTCCTGTTGCGGCTTGTTGCCTCATACGGCGCCATAACGCTCGCGGCTTACGGGATAGGCTCGCGGCTCAGGATGTTAATCATGGTGCCCGGGTTTGGCTTCGCGACTGCCGCATCAATCCTGATGGGACAGAATATGGGGGCAAATCAACCGGATCGAGCGAAAAGATCGGTCTGGAAAACGTTGAAATACTATGAATATCTTGCTGTATCCTCTGCCGTTCTTTTCTTTATCTTCGCGCCTCAGTTGGTGACATTCTTCAACGATCAGCCCGACGTAGTCCGGATTGGCAGCTCGTTCACAAGATATATTGCTGTCACCTTCCCATTCCTTGCCCTTTCGCTCGTGCTCAGTCAGGGGATGAACGGTGCCGGAGATACATTTACACCAACAATCGTCAACGGAATAGGGCAGTTGATCGTCAGAATACCCCTTGTCTACTACTTTGCCTTAGGAACAGGGCTCGGCACCTCAGGCATCTGGTTGGGAATCAACATCTCTGATCTGATGCAGGGACTCGGTATGATCCTGATCTTTGAATTGGGCTATTGGAGGAATGTCTACTATAAACACCGGAGAATACTTGAAGGCAAAACAGTTATACAAGAAATTGATACATAAGGTGTCTGCGTCCTGAGTATCTATCTTCCGACGGTGGATACCTAATCTGATGCCCGAGTTCCTTGTCGGGCTCGCAATCGATAATCAACAATCGACAATCGATGAACACAAAACTCCGCATCGGCATCGTCTTCGGAGGGCGGTCGGTGGAACACGAGGTGTCAGTCATCACCGGCTACCAGGCACTGGAATCCATCGACCGCAGTTGCTACGATGTCACCCCTGTCTATATAGCCCGTGACAATGTATGGTTCATCGGGGAGGAGCTCGCGAACATCGAGTTCTTCAGGCAGGAACAACTATCGCTGTCCAGGCTGACCCGTGTGCTACCCTCACCGGACGCCGCCCGGGGGAAGTTAAGGCTGATGGAAGCCGCCACCCGTGCGCTACGTCGTCCTCGAACGGTGGAGCTTGATTGCGTCATTCCCGCCACGCACGGCACCTTCGGCGAGGACGGCTCGCTGCAGGGACTGCTTGATATGGCCGGGGTTCCATACGCCGGATCGGACGTGCGCGCCTCGGCAGTCGGGATGGACAAGCTGCTCACCAAAGCTGTGCTGGCCGGGGCCGGACTGCCCTATCTGCCGTCCGAAGCAGTCCACAGGGATGAATTCCAGAACGACCGGGCCGGCGTCATTGCCCGACTGGAGGATAAACTCAGCTATCCGGTCTTCGTCAAACCCGCCACACTCGGATCGAGTGTGGCGGTATCCAGGTGCAGCACACGGGGCGAGCTCGAGGAGGCGCTCGATTTAGCCCTCCGGTTCGGGAAGCGAGCCCTGGTCGAACGGGGGCTGGAGGGGGCCACAGAGATCAACTGCGCGGTTCTCGATGGCGATCCACCCACCCCTTCAGTTTTAGAGCAACCGGCCCGTTCCGATGAACTGCTGACCTTCGACCAGAAATACCGCGGCGGCAAGAAGGGCGCCAAAGGGATGGCCGCTCAGCAGAGGCTGATCCCGGCGCCCATCGACCCGGAAATGAGCGAACGCATCCAGAGCCTGGCCGTTCAGACCTTCCAGGCCGTCGGTGCCGGCGGGGTGGCGCGTATCGATTTCCTCATCTGCGCCGAAGGGGAGCTGTTTGTGAACGAGATCAACAACATACCCGGTTCATTTTCTTATTATCTGTGGGAATACAGAGGACGTTCATTCATGGAGCTGCTGACCCGGATGGTCGAGCGCGCCTTCGAAATCCACCGCCGTCGCAACCGGATCACCTACACCTTCGAGGCCAACCTGCTGGCCGGAGGATGAAATGATAAACCGGCGGATTAAAAAAACTCTTGCTATTGAGTCAGTAAATCTTTATTGTAGTTAGATAAAATAGAACATAGTCCTCAATAATTCAGGAGGCCATTATGTCTCTTAAGCGCTTAATTTTCACGATCTTCGGCATTGCCCTGGGAGCGGTGTGGGTTCAAACTGCTCCTGCAGAGGTGACCGTGGATCCGATTGGGTTTGCGGTGTCGATAGAGGAGGGCGACAGCCTTGCAGTTGAGATGACCCTGACCAACAGCGGTGAAGACGACGTTGCGTTCGACATATACTTCGATGAACCACCGGAGGGAAAGCTCAGAGGCGTCGGTCCGCGCAGAGATGAGCCGGGTGATGTGATTGGTGAATTCCAGTGTCATATAGCCGGCGGCAGCTATAAGAACGGTTGCTGGGATCCCGATCATGAGTGGTTCTGGATCCAGAGCTACACCCCTGCCCCTCAGCGCTTGTGTGCATATGACCCGGCTGATGATTACGAGATTGTGCGTGACTTCAACACCGGCAATAATCCCATGGACATGGCTTACTATGACGGAATCATTTACATTATGTGGATTTGGAATCCGGTGCTATGCCGTTATAATGTCGAGGGCGAAAATCTTGGCGACCTGCAACTACAGGGCCATCAGGGCATAAACGGTATCGCGGTGGATAGGGATTTGGAGGTAATACTTGCTGCAACTGGAGCAGCCGCGCCTCACAGACTGTTCGTATACAATCTTGAAGGTGAACAGATTGCTGAGATCGGTAACGTCGATCCCCTGGTAAATAATCAGCTCTACCGTTCCATCGAGTGGGTGCCTGAACATCGGAACGGTCAGCTCTGGGTCAATACCAATAACCGACTCTGGCAGATCGGCGTAGATACCGATGAATGGGAATTCATTGATAATGTGCAGGATTTCGCCACCCAGAGCAACAATGAATATGCGTTAGTCGCACATGACGGTAAGAACATCTGGGTCTCAAACAATCAAAATTCAACCATTACCGGTTATGATGATGGGGTCCATGAACCCTGCTGGATAAGAGCCATCCCGGAAGAAGGCACCATTCCTGCAGATGAGTCCGTAACTGTAGATGTGGCGTTCAAGCCGCTCGTAGAGGAAGAGCTGGAAGCGGGTGCCCACGAGATGCGTATCCTGATCGAGCTGTCTGAGCCTGAAGAGGGACGCGACCAATTAGAACAATCACTGATTGAGATCTCGGCGGTGATGTCTCTCGAAACCGATGTAGCTGCTGTTGCAGGCGCAATCACCGACGCCGCCAACCAGAAGCCTGTCGAAGGCGCCAGGGTTGATATGGACCGCTATCTGATCTCACGCTTCTCT
>MWJR01000206.1 GCA_002127415.1 Calditrichaeota bacterium AABM5.125.24 | reverse complement strand
CGCCACACCTCCAGTTTTAGCGGGAGTGACATGTGCGAAAAGCATAAAATACAAGTATAAAATGAACCCCTTAATATATCGGTCAACGGTAGTCGGGCTTGGGACAAGCCCGACAGTCGTGGTTGAGACAACCACGACTACAACATCACTACTTGGTAAATATCCACCCTGCTTTTAATCATCCATCCAGGCGGGAAGCATATCTTCACCGGCCTCTTCACTGGTTCCCTCAGCTTCACCGGTTGGTTCGCTCAGTTCAATCTTTTCAGGCTGTGTATCGAGGATGGCGCCCAATTCGCTTGTTGCCTGTTCGGCATATAACTTGACAAGCCCGAGGTTGGTTTCGCTGCCAAAGACGATTATAAGGATATGACTGGCTCCGGCTCTGCCTATGAACAGGTGACGGTTTACACCCTGATGAGCCAGACGTTTGAAGTCGGCCTCTCCAAGCAGACGGGCTATCTCAGCGGTAGCGCCGAAAGTGGCGGAGACCAACGCCGCCAGTGCCACACGATCCAGCTCGATCTCACCCGCTTCCGCGATGAGGAAACCGCTGTCATCCACGAGAAAAGCACCATGTGTGCTCGCCTCGGCAACAATCCGATCCAGCACGCTCTGAGCCCGCTGCAGGTTGTTCAGATCGCGTTCGATATCCAGTAGATTTAACATAGTTATTTCCTGGTTCGCTTGAACAGAGTGGAAACCTTATCCCAGAATCCCTGTTTCTGGCCAGCGCGGTCCGGTTCCTCGACCTCCTCCGGTCTGGCCTCTTCTGCCGGTTTGAACTCCGCCTCAGAGAGCGGTTGCTCTGCGCTTGTTGTCAACGGCTGCAGTGTCGGTGGTGGCGGCGGTGGTTGGGCTGGTGAAGCGGCATCTTCAGGCACTACTGTCGGAACCGGCTCAGACGGTGAGGGCGCTATCGGTGGCGGTGTGGTAATGGACGGAGGGGGCGGCGTTGGCGCAGCAGGCACCGGCTGATCCGCTACTGTCTCGACCTGGGTGGGCTCCGCTTGTGCTGTCGGTGCGGGCTGGACGACCGCCTTTCGGTCCGCCCGGTCAAGCTTACTTTTTATATCCCCTATCACCAGACTCGATATCGCTTTCAGTGTGTTGAATACCCCATGCCCGGTGGTGGCAATCGACTCGAAATAGCTGAGATTCTGGGAATTCAGCGCCTCGTTCAGCTCCTCAATTGAATAGATTGGACTGAGGTCTCGTTTATTATACTGCATTATAACGGGGATGGTGGCAGGATCAACCCCATTATCTGTCAGGTTGTCACGCAGGTTATTCAGGCTTTCGATATTCTCATCCATCTTGTCGCGCTGGCTGTCCGCCACGAACACCACCCCGTCCACACCCTTGAGCACTATCTTGCGGGAGGCGTTGTAGTAAACCTGCCCGGGGACCGTATATAGCTGCAGTCGAATGGTAAAATCACGGATCTTCCCCAGTTCAACAGGCAAAAGATCGAAAAACAGCGTGCGGTCCTGCCTGGTAGCCACACTGGTCAGTTTCCCCCGCAGATTGTCCGGAACCTTGTTATGGACCGTCTGCAGGTTGGTGGTTTTACCGCTGAGCCCCGGTCCGTAGTAGACGATCTTGCAGAGTATCTCCCGTCGGCCGAAGTTAATCGTCGCCATAGCCTTACTTTCCTTCAGCAGCAGCTAAAGGCCGCTGGAATTCCTGCTTTAAGGTGTTGCGGATATTGCCAGCCTCCATACGCACCAGGCTGAGATTTGTGTCCGGCTGCATCAACAGAACCAATACCCCGATCTCCACATTGCTTATCGAAATAACCGTATCCGGCGTCTCGCACTGAGTCCAGAACCAGTCCTCCATAGTCTGAACCCCGATCCTCTCTATCAGCTTCTTGACCATCAACGCTGAATGTGGAGCCACCAGGTCAGAAGCCTCACCCGCCTCCGCCACCACCAATCCATCACGATCCACGATGAGAGCGCTTTTAATGCCATATATTTCGGCGATCCTATTTAACCATTTGACATCCATCAGGTAAGCTCCTCCCGCAGGGCGACCTCCAATCGCCGAACAAAGGCCTCATTGCTGCCGATCATGTTAATCGCGCTATGCGGCCAGGTAATCAGAAGAATGAAGGGATCGTTGCGTTCGATGGTCATCACCTCATCGGGGTAGAAGACGGCCACACGAAACGGCTCCTCATCACGATATGATCTCAGGAGACGATAGACCTCTCTTGCCAGCTCTGCACCCATCGCACACTCGCGCTCGCCAACCCTCCTGATCTCCCCCTCATTGACATCATAATGCAGTATCGGCAGCCCCTGTTTGTTAAGCACCAGGATACGCGAAGGACCTCTTTTCCGGGGCACGCTGCATTTCGCCTGTTCCAGGTTTTTAAAGGAGTGCCGTGATTTGCCGAGGGCCATTATCCGCCTTCTTTCAATAGTCGATGATTCCGACTGATACCGGAGCCATTCTCAGTGATGCCGGCCGGGGCATCTACAGTCCCTTCCGCCGCATCCGATGCAGAGTGCAGAGGTGAGCGATACGCTTGGCCAGTTTCATCGACATATAGCCGCGTTCGACATCGCTCTCAAAGGAGGCCACCAGAAAAAGCTCGCCGGTAGATGCGACAAACAACAGCTCTCCTGCAAGCTCAACTGTCACATGGGCGGGAGCGGGGTGGTCGATATTAGCCAGGTATTCCTCCACGGTGGTGGCAAGATTATAAAACAGACTCGGACGGTATGACTCCTCCGATACCAGTTCACCCATCTGGCCGATCGAATAGGTCAGTTTCAGCCCGTCTTTGCCGATCACGTAAGCATACTTCAGGTGAGGCCACCAGGCCATATCCTCCAGTATGGCTATCACCCCCTCCTGCAAGGTAGGATCGAGCAGATCCATCGCCTTCGGCGTTAGCCAGCTATCTTCGGTTGCGGACTTCTTCACTTTCTTCAGAAATCCTTCCGGATTTGATATCTAAAGTTTAAGCAATCAGCAGTCAACGCGCAGGCCCCAAAAGCTGATATCGAAATAAGCTGTGGTCTTAATCAAATTACCAATATAAGTCCTTACCCCATCAATGTCAAGCAGAACGCACCATCCATATATCTATCAGCCTACACCCCTATCCCGGTGGCTTAATCGTCTTCCCTCACCAATTATGTATCATCTTTTCCACCTCTTCGAGCTTTGGGATACCTAACCTTCCGGAGATCAGACGGCATGATAAAGCAGCTGCAGCGTTCGCAAACAGTATGTTTTCACCAATTCCCCACCCCTTCAGCATCCCGTAGATAAAAGCTCCGTGAAACACATCGCCGGCTCCGGTGGAATCCACGACCTCGACCTTGAAGCCGGGAACGTGACCTCCGGATGAACCGTCAGACCATACTGCCCCGCCCTCTCCGATGGTGACTACCGCGGCGCCGGATCCGGTCCCGACCAGCAATCGGGCCAACTCGTCCGGATCAGCTCCAGGGGCGAAGCTGTCGGCCAGATCACGCGATACCAGGGCGTAATCGACCAGCGGCAGCATCTCATCAAACCGGTGTCGGCCGGAGCCGGCGTCGAGGACCGTCGCGGCTCCGGCCTCCCGGGCCAGCTTCAACCCCTTCAGCGTCGCCTCTGCAGCGCGGCCGTCACAGAGGAAGACCCGGCACAAACCGGGAAGAGAGTCCGGCAGTTCGTCAGCAATGGGCCAGGTAATGCGCGTGGTATCGAGCGCAATAGTGCGGGATCCGGCAGCTGCCGGATCGATCCAGATGAAGGCGTGAGCGGTGACGGCATCAGGATCCACGATCATCGGGGAGGCATCCACCCCACCCTGCCGAAGCCCCTGTATCACCAACTCCCCTTCAGACCCAGGCCCCACCTTGCCGCAGAATCGGGTGGTTCCACCGAATTTCGCCACCGTCAGCAGCGCCGTGGGAACCGGGCCTCCCCCAATGACCAACGACCGGGACACATCCCCCTTCTTACCCTTCTCCGGGTATGGATCGAGGACGCAGAGGTAGTCAACGCAGCAGTGCCCGAAGCCGAATACTTCGACGGGGCTGAGCTCGCTCATCCAGCTCTCAGCTTTCAGCCTTCAGCCATCAGCTTATCGAACTCCGATGTTGACCGTTGACCGCCAATAGCTGAACACTATCTACTTGACACCGAAGGCTAATTTGTGTATGATGATTTTATCTTATATTAAGCTCTTGCGCAACCGAAAAGCAACAGATTAATACCACAGCTTAATGGACTCAGCCATCCCCTATCTGGGTGAGACTACTTCCTTATCCACAGCGTTGATTTGGGCAACAGCGGTCATCCTGTTCAAGAAAAGCGGGGAGACGGTCCATCCAATTGCTCTGAACCTTTTCAAGAACCTGTTGGCGGCGGTTCTTTTTATACCGACTATCTGGCTGCTGGGTAAAACCCTGGCGCGCCAGGTGCCAGCCGAAGAGTATCTGCTGATGCTCGCAAGCGGCGCCATCGGCATCGGGCTGGCTGACACGCTGTTCTTCAAAAGCCTGAACCTGCTCGGTGCGAGTCTTTCGGCTATTGTTGACTGCCTCTACAGCCCCTTCATCATCGGGCTGTCTATCCTCTGGATCGGTGAAGAAATCACGACTCTGCAGCTGATAGGGGTGGTGATGATCGTATCCGCAGTGCTGGCTGTAACCAGAGGCGGGGAGAAGGTCAGGATCACACCTCGCGACCTGAGGTGGGGAATAGCGTTCGGTGTGCTCTCGATGGCGCTTATGGCGGTGGGTATCGTGATGATCAAGCCCCTGCTGAATCGCTCCCCGCTCCTGTGGTCGGTCGAGATTCGGCTGGTGGGAGGCTGCCTGGTGTTAGGTCTGGTCCTGCTTTTCCATCCCGCCAGAGTCAGGATAATGCAATCACTGGGATCGGCCGGTGGCCGGGGATACACGCTCGCCGGTTCGTTTATCGGGGCTTATATGGCAATGGTGCTCTGGCTGGCGGGGATGAAGTTCACCCAGGCTTCGGTCGCATCGGCATTGAACCAGACCAGCAACATCTTTGTGTTCATCTTCGCTGCCATACTGCTCAAGGAAGCTATCAATCTGAGACGCATAATCGGAATAACCCTGGCTGTGTCGGGGGCATTCCTGGTAACCTTCGGCGATAAGTGGCAGTGGGCACATTAATATTTGATGCGCCGTGGTCACCTGGTTCATTTCGTTCACACATAATCCCGACAATTCGGGATGATACCGACGCTTCGGGATAAAATCGTGCCAATTGCAGGTAGCTCGGACACTCTTGTCCGAGCAGCAGAGCAAGTAGGTGCGGCACTCTTGCCGCGCATTTGCCCGACAGGAGTGTCGGGCCTGCTACGGCGTCACAGATGAATGACGGACGTTAAAATGAGCCACCTTCACATATCCCGGCGCAAATTCCTGGCCAGATATGGGGCTCTGATCGGTGGCGTCGGACTGGCTGTATCGAGCCCCCTCTGGCTGCGTCGCCTGCTGGAAGGAGGTAAGGACGATGCATACGCCACCGGCAGGCTGGACGAGATAATACGGTCAGCGCCTAAAGCACGCTACTGGATCTCCACCACCTCTCCCGGGACAAACTGCTCACTGTGCCACGGTTCCGGTAGTTTCGGGTCCGGCATGCGGTTCAACCACGATGTGGATGTAATCAAGTGTCTTCTCTGCGGGCAGGAGTGCATAATCCGCGAGGGGAAACGGGGGAGGTGCCGGACCAGAATCAACCTGGACGGCGAGCTGTTCAGTCTGGTCTATGGTCGTCCTATATCGATCCACATCGACCCGATAGAGAAGAAGCCGTTCTACCATTTCCTGCCCGGTTCAAATGCCTATTCTCTGGCGACCGCCGGATGCCCACTGCACTGCAAGTTCTGCCAGAACTGGGAGATATCACAGGCACGACCAGAGGACTATCAGGTAAGTTATACCCCGCCGGAGGAGATCGTCCGATTAGCTTCACACTATAAATCGCCGGTAATAGCCTTCACCTACAACGAACCCACCGTCTTCACCGAATACCTCACCGACATCGCCCGGATCGCCAGGGAACGGGAACTGAGAAGCGTGCTGATAAGCTGCGGGGTGATGAACAAGGAGCCGTTGAATGAGATGTGCGACGTTCTGGATGCGATCAAGATAGACCTGAAGGGTTATAGCAAGGACTTCTACCGGAAGGTATGCGGGGCCGAACTGGCGCCGGTGCTCAGGAGCATCAAGCAGGTGGCACGGAGGGGGGTGCATCTGGAGCTCGTCAACCTGGTTGTTCCCACCCTGAACGACTCGGAGCCTATGTTGCGGGAGCTGTCGGATTGGGTGGTGGGGGAGGTCGGACCCGACGTCCCGGTTCACTTCACCCGCTTCCACCCCGACTACCAGATGCTGAACCTGCCGCCCACCCCCATCGCCACTCTCGAAAGGGCTCGCGCCATAGCTATGGACAGTGGCGTCCATTACGCCTTCGTGGGCAACGTCCCCGGTCACGAAGGCAACCACACCTACTGCCCGAGCTGCGGCAGGATCGTTATAAAGCGGACCGGATTCTTTATCTCCGAGATGCACCTGAAGGCAGGGAACTGTGAATTCTGCGGGAGAGCCATCTCCGGGGTCTGGAATTAGCGTGTAGTTTAGCGCCTTGTGCGCGTCAATTCCTGCCGGTCAGGTTACGATATTTAAGTGGCTCGGACACTCCTGTCCGAGCTTCAGAGCAAGTAGGTGCGGCACTCTTGCCGCGCATTTGCCCGACAGGAGTGTCGGACCTACCATTTTGCCCGACAGGAGTGTCGGGCCTATCATTTTGCCCGACAGGAGTGTCGGGCCTACCATTGCTGTCACGTATCCACACGTGACGGTAGTAACGTTATTGTCATTGCGAGCGAAGCGAAGCAATCTTCATCGCTGGGGATTGCTTCGGCGCTGCGCGCCTCGCAAAGACGCTGAAGTGTCCATTGTTTAATGCACATAGTAATAACCATTAAACAGGCAAAATAGTTATGAAAAAGTTCATACTATATTCCATCCTTCTAATCGCCTTCTGTTCCGGCTGCCGCGCTGAGCATAAGGCTGAAAAACAACCACCAACAGATATAAGACCGCCTGCAGTGGCAGGCCAGTTTTACCCGTCCAACCCGTCGCAGCTTGAACTCGCAATAGCGAAATTCCTCGAAGACGCAAGGGCTGTCCCGGTCGAGAAGCCCATCGCCATAATTGTCCCCCACGCCGGGTATATCTTCTCCGGTCAGATCGCCGCCGACGCCTTCCGCCAGGCCGCCGGTCACGAATATGACCTGGTCGTTATACTCGGCACCAACCACACCACCCCAGGCTTCGACAAGGTGTCGATTTATCCCTCCGGTGCCTACCGCACCCCGCTTGGATCGGTTGAGATTGACGAAGATGTCGCCGCCGCCCTCATAGCCTCGTGTGACGACTACACCTTCAATCCATCAATGCATAACCGGGAGCACTCGGTCGAGGTGGAGGTGCCTTTCGTGCAGCATCTCTTCCCTGATGCGAAGATTATAGCTGCGGTTATCGGATCGCCAGACCCGGCACTCTGCGCCGGCTTCGGAAAGGTGCTGGCAAAGGTGTTAAAGGGTCGCAGTGCTTTGATCGTGGCGAGTTCGGACCTCTCGCACTACCCATCGTTCGACAATGCCGTCGATGTGGACAGTGAGGTTCTCAGAGCCGTCACAACGCTCGACCCAGGAGAGGTTCGCACGACCATCCGCGCCCAGATGAAACGGAGAATCTCCCACCTCCAGACCTGCGCCTGCGGTGAGGGACCGATACTGACCGCCATCACTGCCGCTAAGGCCCTGGGGGCCACGCGTGGGGTGGTCGTCAGCTACGCCAATTCAGGCGATGTAGCCGTGGGGGACCGCTCCCGGGTAGTGGGTTACGGTGCGGTGGTTCTAACCACCGGCAATGGCGGCAGCGATACAGACGCGCTCGACAGGTCAGGTGAAGCACCCCGATCAGAGACCCTCAAACCCGCCGACAAAGTGGCCCTCTTGAGTTTTGCCCGTGAGACAATCCACCGCTATCTCACCACCGGAACCGTCCCGCTGGCCAGGGAGTTCAACCCCGCGGTTCAGCGCAAGCAGGGTGCGTTTGTCACTCTCAAAAAGAACGGGGATCTGCGCGGCTGCATCGGACATATGTCCGCCGACCTGCCGCTGTGCTGCGCCGTCGGTCAGTCTGCGTTCAATGCCGCCTTCAAAGACCACAGGTTCATACCGGTCGGAATGGACGAACTTCCCCACCTGGAGATAGAGATCTCAGCTCTGACACCGCCCAGGCCCGTGTCCGGAGTGGATGACATTGTCATCGGACGTGACGGTGTGATTCTGAGTAAAGACGGCCGTTCGGCGGTTTACCTGCCCAAGGTGGCGGTGGAACAGGACTGGACAAAGGACGAGATGCTGGACAACCTCTGCCGGAAAGCTGGTCTGCCGCCGGGAAGCTGGAGACGGGGCGCCGAGTTCCTGACCTTCCAGGCGGAGGTGTTCTGCGAATCTGAATACAAAACCCAATGATCAATGATCAACGAATAACCGTCGATTGTCAATTATTCATTGTTCACTTAGAAGTCCGTAGTCGGGGCTGTCTCAAGTCCGACAGTCGGGGTTGGGGACAACCACGACTACAGGTTATCGAATACGTTGCTCATTGTTCATTTTAATAATGACATTTTACCTCTTTTTAATAGGCTTCGTCTCCATCCTCGGACAGGTGGTCATCCTGCGGGAGTTGAACGTAGCCTTTTTCGGTATCGAGCTGATCTATCTGCTTGCGGTGGGCATCTGGCTGTTCTGGACCGGCACCGGCGCATTGATCGGCAGGCGAAGCTTCCTCCCCTCCCCCCTTCAAATAACGCTCCTCTGTATAGTCTTCGGAATAGTTCTCCCGCTTGATGTAGCATACATAAGAGCCGTTCGCCTGTTGTTCTCAGGGGTTCCCGGCGCATACCTTCCCTTTCCGCAACAGGTCATCTCGATGGTAATTGCGCTGTTCCCCATCGGTCTGTTGTTAGGGGTGTTATTCCAATGGGCTGCCAAGCTGTATGTCACCGGCGAGGGAACATTGGCGTCGGCTTATGCAATCGAGAGTATCGGCGGCGTTTTGGGTGGTTTGTTCGCAACACTCGCTCTCAAATTCGGAGTGCAGAATTTCACCATCGCAACCCTGTGCGGTCTTCTGTCGGTATGTGCGGGATATTTTCATTTTGAGGACCGGGCAGGGCGTGGTTTTCGCAAGGCAGTTCCACCTTTAATCATACTGCTGCTTCTGGTATGGTGGATGGCTCCCACCATCGACCGAGCGATGACAACCTGGAACCATCCGCACCTGCTGGATACGCGGGATTCCCCCTACGGCCGGGTAAGCCTGACGGAGCTGTCGGGTCAGATATCCCTGTTCGAGAACGACGCCCTGGCCTTCGAAACCGAGGGCACCGCGGCCGAAGAGTTCGCTCACCTGGCGGCACTCCAGCACCCCGATCCCACTGACGTGCTGCTCCTGGGCGGCGGCATAGAGGGGATTGTCAGGGAGCTCCGGTATCATTCGCCCCACAGGATTGACTATGTCGAATTAAACCGGGTAATTTTAGATCTGGTCGTGGAGCACCTGCCCGGTGACATCAGGAAATCTCTGCGGAGAAAGAATGTCCATATCTATGTCGCTGATCCACGCGTCTTCCTGACAAACCGGCCTATGACCTTTGCAACGTCAGAAGTGGTCATACAGAAAGAAAACAAGCTGCTAATCCGGCGACCTCCCGCACCGAAGTATGACCTGATTCTGATTGGAATGCCCGAACCGACCTCGGGACAGAACAACCGCTTTTACACTCGCGAGTTTTTCGA
>MWJR01000083.1 GCA_002127415.1 Calditrichaeota bacterium AABM5.125.24 | reverse complement strand
CCTGAAGAAAGACCTGAACGGCAAGGTCTACCGCTTCAAGCTGTCCCGCATCGCAGCCCGTTACGAACTGAAGACCTCTGCCGGTTGGGTGCGGATCAAGTCCGGGTACTTTTCTAAACTCAGCCTCGCCGATGAGGGTAAGCTCGCCGGAATGCACCGATAACCACAGGAGACAGACAATGAAAAACAACATACCAGAAGAGCGTGTCGCCACCGTCAAGTCGCTCCGGTATATGAGCACACTCCTCATCGTTGGTTTCATCGACAGAGCTGGCAACCGATTCAGCCTCATCGGCGACCGCCGGATGACCTCTCCGATCAGCGAGTTCGTCGAAGAACCCGTCCGATTGTTCATCACCGACCAGACCAACTGGAGCTGGATGCCGATCGACGATCCGGAACCGGAGAACGAGGAGGAGTTATGACCATCCAACATGCGGTGACACAATTTTTGGAACACCAGCTCGCCAATGGACGCTCGCCTCACACCATCGGGGCGCATCAACGCGACCTGAGGCTGCTGGTCAGCAACTTGGGAAGTGAGATTCAGGTCGAACGCATCACGCACAACGACCTCGACCGTTTCCTCCTCAGCGAACCGGTTATCATGCAGTCGGACGGTCGTCCCAAGCAGCCCACATCCATCGACCGCACAAGAGCCAGCATCAAAGGATTCTTCAGATGGCTGACGGATACCGGGATGATCGCCCACAATCCCTCCGCCGGCATTCGCATCAAGCGCAACAACCGCAAGCCGCCGATCTATCTGACCGAGGATGAGAAACGGATGCTGCTGAAGACCATCCGAACACATAAAGGATGGCAGGCATATAGGGACCTGGTCATGGTCACCCTCTTTCTTCACACTGGTATCCGGCTCTCCGAGCTCGTCAACCTCGATATCGGCGATGTCAACCTGCTTGAGAAGCGGATCACGATCCGAGCTAAGGGAGGGCAGATCGTTCACAGGTTTCTTAACTCCAAGGTGCGAGCCGTCCTGCATCGCTATCTGAATGAACGCAGGAAGATATTCGTTGAAAACCAGGCGCTCTTCCTCAGCCAACTGTTGAGCAGGATTACCACACGCCAGGTTCAACGCCGCCTCGACCAATGGATCGCTAAAGCGGGGATTGACAAGCGAGTTACGCCTCATACATTGCGGCACTCGTTCGCCACATCGGTTTACGCCCGCACGTCCAACCTTCTCGCGGTTCAGCAAGCGCTCGGACATGCGTCTGTGACTACGACTCAGGTTTATGCACACCTGCTCGACGAGTCCCTTGAAGAAGCCCTCGACACTCTGTAGTAAAGGGTTTGAGCCACCTCGACCGGTTGGATGAGCATGGCATGGATTGGTGATGTTCAAAATGCTTGAAACCCTTACCAGCAGAGTTTTTAAGGCACATCGAAGGATTGATCGTGGCATATTATTCATCGCTATCATCGACCGACTCTATCCGAATTGTGAAGCCTCCATGCCTCGTCAACCACACCATCACTCGATCCACGAGGATGTAGATCACAGCGATGACCAGCAACACCACTAAAACGCCCACCAGTAATGTCATTCCGGTTCCTCCCGGAGTTTTGACACCTGCTCCCCCGCGAGAGCACCATTTTCGCTTTGCCCTTGCAAGGTGCTTCGAGCTTTGGATTTTGACTTTCCCAAAATCCCGCCAGCAGACGACCTTAGAACGGTCACATACGGGCTCTTATGTGACCCTTTCACCAACTCCGATCTCGAATTCATAAAGACTTACAACCTCCGATTCCCTGTGTTATGTGACCCTTTATTTCCATTTTTCAGAAAACACCACGTTGTTCAGGTGATAATCACAAATCGCTCACGTTCGCCGACTGCATAAAGTCGAGCAACCACTCCAAGTCGCCTCCAGTTTGCCAACACGTGCCACCTTGTGCATCCGGATTTGCATCATACGTCCACGACCTCGGCATCTTCGATCTCAAAGCCCTCACCCGGCAGACTTCGTACCTCTTTCCCTTCATCGAGTTCCTTCTGACGTTGTCTTGTCTTCTCAATCAATTCCAACGCCCATTGTGCCGGACTGGGCAGGTTAATATCCGTTCCCTTCCTGGCATGTCTGGTGATCTTCAATGCTTCCAGGTGCCGGATCAACGTCTTGGAAAGGAAATCCAGACTGTTGGGCTGCGCGTCCCCTTCGATTGCACGCTGCAACCGAATGAATACCATCCCTGCCGTAACTGCGATAGCATAATCGGAGGACTCATTCATGTCCGGGATATCGTTCTTTAAACCATCCATGAAGCGATTGAACATCTCCACCTCGCCTTCCTTCAGAAAGCGATCCACGAAGCAGCCATGCACTAAGGCATTGAGATTCTTCTTCGGAGCGCCACCTCTGGCACCATGCATCCGACAAACATCATATCCTTTGACAGCTGGATTTTTACATCTCTCACCAGACAGTTTACTGGTTGCCGTACATTGTTTTTTCATTCGTTCAAGAGGCATTTATAATCCCATTTGCCCTCGGGTTGTATCCGCTTGCCGGCAACGGCGCGGGGAGACGTTTTTGCCTTCTTTTCACTTGCCATTATCCATTGACTGTTTCACCCTCTTAATCCACGGCTGGTCGACATCGAAGTTTATAAACCTCTGTCGAACACCGCTCTGCGTGAATATCTCGATATACTGGCGAGTCACTTCACCGATGGTCTCGCCATTATCGAGGGTGCAGACCAGACCCCAATCCTGACCACACGGGTATTTGATGTTACCACGGTTCTGGTATAGCCGCGCTTCCGACCAGCCGAGTGCCAGGGCTTTATCACGGATCACATCCACCTGAGCTACCACTTCAGGAGGAACAGGTCTGGTGAATTTCCAATCGCCATCTGTGGGATTAAGATGCGGTGTGGTGTTCGACGATGAAGCGGATGGATTTCCCTTCATCCCAGACACCTGCTGAGCCGCAGGGGGTGGAATGTATGTCGCCGGATCGAAGAGCTTTCTTGCGGCTTGAAGCTTGTCACTGTCGAGATTCTCGTCCACCCATTCCCTCACGTCCTGGAAGCGTGACAACAATGCATCGAGAGCTGGTTTCGCAATTTTGCCCTGCTCAGCGATCTTCCGAGCCAGTTCTGCTTGATGTTCAATCCACACGAAGTATTGTGCGTCCAGTCGCCGGTACCATACACCCTCGATCATCATATCCTGGCGAACGGCTTCCGGCGCAGTTAATTCCGTCATCCGCAGGTCGGTCGACACGTATGGGATGGATTGAACGAGCTCCTGTCTAAAAAGTGTTTGCTGAACGATTGACATTTATTCGATCTCTTGAAAATACCCTTCTGAATTCATTTCAATAAGGACGTTATGGGGATTTCATAAGGACGTCGAGGCTCACGTCCTTATGATTATCTCCAGTCTATACCTTGAGGTTAAGGACGTATAAGGACGTTAAGGACGTTTTGCGTAACCGCCATACACGCGCGTGCGCCCGCGCATGCGTGCTATATATGTATATATTAGCGCGCGCCCGCCTACACGCGCGCCTGCGAAGCACTATAAAACGTCCTTATATGTCCTTAACGTCCTTATCACGTTTTTCAAATCCTATTATATCAGCATGTTGCGAGACAGTGCATTTTATGCACGTCCTTATCAACGTCCTTATTTTCAGACTCAACGTCCTTATTATCTCGGATGAAGTGTTCAAAATCATCAGAATGGCGCCTCCTCTTCGAAAGAGTCAGTGCCCGATAAATCATCTTCGTTGTCCGTCGATATTTCAGCGGGTGGTTCGACCTGCACTAATTGATAACCGGTTACGAGATTCCCTGATGGATTTCGCGCCCATGCAGCGCGGATTCGGAAATTACCGATAGTACGATCACGCGCAGATTTCAACGCTTTACCCAGCCGAGTCTGCTGCGAACGTTCGGACTTATCACCGCGAACGTGCATCATCAGATCGTTGTCCTCACATACGCTGTATAATGACTTGGCTGTAACCGGTTCACCGGCGAAGGATGACCACCATACATTGACGAATTCCCGCCAGATCTCGTTCTCCTCATCCGCCTGTTCGTAAAATTTCTCGCGGTTTTGGAGAAATCCATCTATGCCGCATATTTGGAGTATTCCACCTATCACCCTCGTCCAGTTTTCGAAAGAACCGATCTTCCGACCGGAGAATGGCTTCCCGGCACGTAGCCAGGCGGAGACCATCGTCAAGGCAGCTTCAACCAGACGTCGTCTATTCTCAATCGTCCATCCTTCAATCGGATCGTGCTTGAATCCCTTGCGCTCACGCGGTCGTTCCATCTTGGGATCGATCCGTATCCAGATCACGCGGTCGGCAATCTCGCTGGACGCCTGAAGATTGTTGCCGGTGAGCAGCCACATTGATCGATTGCGAACTGTCAGATCTTTGTTTTGCCCTAACAATCGATCACTCCAGATAGTGGCAGTCAGGACAGCCGCCAGAGTACCAGAATCCAACTTCCGCCGGGTCTCGGCGTTGTCGAAACCGATGATCGGACGACCCTTGAGCAATTCGGAGGATATACGTTTTCGCAACTCTTCTTCATGGTATGGCAGTGTCTGTATAACCATTCCTTCGCCAGTTGCGAGAATGGAAATCAGCGTGGCTATAAGACCTTTACCACTGCCCGGGGTTGGCGCATCGATCAGATGGAGGGGTGTCGGTCCTTCGATCATCTGCCGGACGAAAGGGAGTATGAAAGCGCCGATTGCATTGGCTCTATCAGCCTGGCTGACGAAGGGGAAATCGACCAGCAACTCATCGGTGAAAAGGGTAACCACATCTCTGATCTGGGATATGGACGGGTCATCGGGGATTTCTATTCCCTTCAGATCATCGCTGAGTTTCAACCAGGTGCGGTTCTTCTCGTGATATCCGTTTGTGGCTACCAGTCGACCATCACGACCGATAAATGGCGTACTGACTACGTTCTCGAGTTGCGGCAACCCGGGATGAGGGTCACAGATGAGCGCGGCAGTGATCTCCTTGGGCGGTTTTGCCGGTCTGATTGACTCATCGGTTTCCACCACCCAGTCGGCGTTCTCGAACAGGAGTACATTTACCGCGTCCTTATTCATGTGCTCGATATGCAGCGGATTGCCCTCGTCCTCACGAATCCTCACCAGCTGTCCCGAGCGAAGAAATAACGACGGTTGATTATTCTCTTTATTGACGTCTAAAACCATTTCCCAAGTATCTGATAGAACATCGCTTAATTGTCGATTAATGGGGATAAACGGGATTTTGGAGTTTTTTTTTCTCTTTACCGAGACCGAACCCTTGGAGATCGTCGGATTGTATCCATCACCTACGCTGTGCCCCTCGAGAGCCTTCTCAATTGTCCCCTGTCCATAGGTCCGCCCATCGGAATAGTGTTTCGCGTCCCATTTCTCAGGTCGAAACAAACCGGATCGTCTGAAAAGAGCATCCAACCTCATCGAGTCGTAATTCGTCCACCACGCCAGGTGATTGCAGAGCGCCTGGTCTGCCTCGGATTGGGAAGGATATCCCGCACCCTCCCAATCACCGCGCCATAATGCCTCGAATTTGCTGCTATTATTGGCATTAAGGGCTTTGGTGATGATGTCGTCATCCGAAAGAGCCGGTGGATTTCTGCCGTTGGGCGGCGATTTCTTCTTCCGGACCCGAGACTTCTTAAATGTCCTGGAGTGCAGCTTATTCAGCTCCTTCTGGAAATCTCGCAGCTCTCCGGAACCATTTACTAATCCGGTGACGGTGAAGAAGCGGTTGGAATCGTACATCTCGATACGATCCTTGCGCCGCCCTCGCGGTGGCAGTTGCCCACGACCTATAATGTGATAGCCCTTGCAGGATGGCGATAATTCCGTATAACTGTTAAGTTCGGCGATGATTTCAGAAGCCCAGGTCTCGATCTCGCCATCCTCGTTCACGCATTTATCCAGATCGATCCCGACATAGGGATCGTTCTCGCTGAACACGAAACCGACGCCGCCCAATCCACGATTGAGAGCTCGTTTTACGGCTATTTCAAAACGTCCCCAGGTTTCCGGTTTATTCGATTTGGCATTGTATCCGGTGTTGGGATTCATCGGGATCTTGTCGAACTTGCCGGTTTTCTCACTCCACCGGAGGCTGTATGGAACCCACTGCGGAAGAGCGATCATTTCAGCGGGGAAGTTCGCCCGAATGCGCTCGATATCTTTCTGCGTTATGACATGTGGTTGCGGTGTTCCGGGCGGATTCTTCATTTCAGCAGCACTTCACCAGAATTGGGATTCTTCTTAACCAATGACAGAAATGTGCGTCGCCTGTCGACCAGCTTCTTTTGGGCGCAGTTTCGCAGTCCCCAGCGATCACCTATAATCACCGCACTCTGCCGGGAACGCGTCACGGCGGTGTAGAACAGGTTGCGGTTGTGCATGAAGGTGTGCGCCTTGTGAATGATCACCACCACACAGGGAAATTCAGATCCCTGCACTTTGTGGATCGTCAGGGCATAAGCCAGAGAGATATCGCTCAAGTCGGGCGAACCGGGCTCGATTTCGACCGTTCTATCTTCGAATCGGATGCGCAGACCGCTGCCTGGATAAACCTCTTCAACTATTCCCATCGCACCGTTCATCACACCAAGTTCATAATTATTCCGAGTTTGGATGACCTTGTCATACAAGAGAAACTTGGGGCGACGACCCGGCTTCGGCGCCGGCACATCGACGCTGAACAGTTTCTTCTGCAGCACCTGCTGCAGGATTATGTTCATGAAATCCACACCCAGCGGACCCTTCTTCGTGGGAGTGATCATCTGGACTTCCCGCAGGAGATCGAATCCGAGCCGCTCATGAAGGGTCGTTTCGAACAGATCGATAACGAAACGCTGCACGTCCAACAGGTCGGTGAATTGATTGACCAGATACCAGGGACGACGTCCGTTAGTGCTTTCAGGCGCCGTCTTACGTACCTCGCCCCGCAGGATTGCAGTGCTGTTCTCCTTTAGTATTCCAGCTTGACGAACCACCTCATCCAATACCACGCAGGGAATGAGACGTGTGTCGATGAGGTCGCGGAGGATATTACCCGGACCGACTGGAGGCAACTGGTTGTGATCGCCCACAAGCACGACAGCCGTATTGTCTAAATCGATGGACTTAAACAGATGCCAGGCGAGCGGAACATCCACCATCGAAACCTCGTCGATAATCACCACATCGGCATCGATCAGCTCTTCGAGGTTGAAATTCTTTCCATCATAGGCTAACAGGCGATGGATGGTATAGGCTTCGCCGCCGACCACCTGTTCCATCCGCTTGGCAGCTTTACCGGTTGGAGCCGCCAGAATAACCTTTTTCTTTTGGGATCGATAAAGCTCGGTAATAACCCCGATTGTGAAAGTCTTACCACTTCCCGCGCCACCGCTGATTAGAGTTATTTGAGATGACAGGGCGGTAAGCACAGCATCTCGTTGACATTTATTCAAGGTTGGTGCAGTCTTGTGAACGAGATCTTCCAGACCTTTCTCACCTGCAAAATGAGGATTATCGCCATTACCCTCTTTCAGCCAGTCGTGAAGATCATTCTCCATCCGATACAAATCGGGGCGAGCGACAATGAAGCGTCCGCCATGCGACGGACAGACAAGCTCTTCCCGGTCGATCAGCGAGTCGAGTTCCTTCTCAATCAGCTCACGACTATTCAGGCAATCCATCACCAACAGGTCATTGGCTTTGTTGATCAGCTCTTCGTAATCGATCCAGCAGTGACCGGCGTCGACCTGTTCGTTAATACAATGGTGCAGGCCTGCGCGGATACGGTGAGGGTTGTCCTTGGGTGATCCCATTTTTCGAGCGATTTTATCGATCTTCTTGAAACCGTATCCCCTGATCTCCCTCATCAGCAGGTAGGGATTCTCCTTCAGGACAGCCACCACGTCGTTGCCGAATTTGTCGACAAGCGTCGAGACCTGTTTGAAGGTCAACCCGAAAGATGACAACCAGGTTAAAGCGCCGTTGAAAGCCTTAGTTCGCAGCCATTCCTTTCGCAGTTCCTTGACCTTTTCGATCGGCAATCCTGCGCAAGCAGCTATTTCCTCAGGACGTTCCGATAAAACGGCCTCAAACTCGCAACCGAACTTATCGGCTATCTTTCTGGCTCTTACCGGACCGATGCCACTTATGTTGGGGTGATTGGCGAGGTATGATGCCAGTCCATCCGGATCGAGCGGCATGTCATATTCAAACCGATCGACCTGAAACTGACGACCGTATTGAGGATGTTTAGTCCACTCACCATACAGCAACACGCGGTCACCATCCTGTACTATCAACGATCCGGCAAAGGAAATCCTTTCGCCGTCATCAGTTTCGAGGCGACCAGCCGAGAAGTGCGGACTGGAATAAAAGAGAGTCTCTACATGCCCCCGAAGCTTCTCAAGAGCATCCTTATTTTTCGATTTCGTCTGTCGCTTCACTTGTCAATTTTCTAAAAACCCGTCTTAAATACATTTCAGTGAAAACCTTGGCTAACTGACGATCGGAGCAGAAGCAGACCGGAACACCATGATCGATCATCAGGGATAAGGTCGCTCCGAGCACCGAGCTCGGATGGGCGCCACTCCGGTAATGCTTGCCCATGATATCCGCCAGGTCGCTCTCGACCACGATGCAACTGTACGGTATGTCGGAAAGCCTCACGACTTCCTTCATGAAGCGGTCGCGCCTGCGAATGACACTCTGGACATAATCCTGAAGGCTCTTCCGCTCGATGCAAACCATATCTTCGAAGCCGTCCAGACTGTAATCACCGACAGCGAGAGCCTTGTGTTTTATCTCAGTTGTGTCCGGATCGAAAGCATACGGTTCCTGCTCGCGGGTGTCGATAATTATGACAGGCTTTCCCACTTAGAAGGGCGTCTTTGCCTCTTCAGAAGCCTTATCATAGTTGCTTTCCGCCGCACCGGCGATAAGCTTGTTGAAGTAGATGTTCTCATTCTCGCCCTTGGTCTTCTTGGTGATCTCCAGTTTCAGGTCCAGCAGCTCCTCAAGATGACTTTCCAGCTCGGACAGACCTTGCAGATGGATGCCGCAGGTTTGCAAGTCCCTTTTCACGTACTGCATGAGACCGGAGATCAAGACGCTGTTTTTCCACAGCAGGCGATCTTTGTAAGTGGGACCGAGGATGCGCAGCGTCCACTTGAGCATCGGGTTGCCGGTCGACCGTGCCGTGACAATCTCAGCCCTTTCAACCATGACCTGAAACTTGCCATCCGGAATCGGAGTGAAGTCCTGCTCGGGAACCTCGGTTTCGGCATACTCCTCGTCCAGATGCGACAGGTCGATCCTTTCAGTGCCTTCTTCGTTCATTTTGCATTACTCCTGTTTTGGGTGGTTGATGGTTTGGGATTCTGTCTGTTTGAATCACCGCCCTTATCCGACACGGCAATCTTGTAAGCCGCGAGGAACTTGTCAAAATCGAGATCGATGACGTCGGGGAGTTTGCCAGTGCGATCACCGGCTTCGTAATAGCGGGTCGGCTTGGTGCGGATAATGCGATGGTGGGTTACGTTGCCCTCCTCCTGTGTTCTCTCTTCGCTGTCGAAGTAGAGAACCATGTCGCACATCCCCGCCACCGTCTTACGGGCTTTGTCGGGAAGATTCGGCATGTAACGGATATATTTCCCGGTGCGTTCCTCGATCTCCTTCTCCTGCAAGTGCGAGACCAGAAACAGACCATAGGGCAGAAGGGACAGCTTGTTGAGCACCCGGTGGAATTCGGTGTTTACGAGTGCGAAACCCTTGCCGTAGCCCAGGTCGCTTTCGTGCTTGATGCCGTGCTTTTCACAGATGTACTCGGCGCACATCCGGTAGCCATTGTCAAG
>MWJR01000064.1 GCA_002127415.1 Calditrichaeota bacterium AABM5.125.24 | reverse complement strand
GCCGAAAGGAGGGTCGGTGATGATGGCATCAACAGATTCATTTGGAACAGGGATATCCTCTGAGGATCCGGTTATTAGGCTGCATGTTGTGTTCCTATTAATCGCCGACTTTCGCTTATCCAAAGTAAATGAAAAGTAAAAATCATTCACAGAGTCATTCCTGTCTTGTTTTCCATGCCTGAGCGCATTGCTTCTTTTTGAAAGAGGATAAATATAAGATACTTCCAAATATGTACAAGGGGGCCAGTACATATGCCCCGGCCATTCTAAGGGGTTGGTGCCGCGCCATGCTTCACTCCGCAAAACCAATTTATTGGTAAATCTGAGCGATGATGTGAAGATTTGCAACAGTGCATTTGTTACATTCGGACCAATTTTGGTATCTTCATGCCATTTTCTCGATTTTGCAATTGCTATCCTCTGCCTCGATGTGAAAAAATCCTTAAAACAAAAAAATCCCCTCTTGAATAAGGCATCATCTCTTGCTCGATCCATATCGGGGATCTGTTCATCAGGTATGAACAGTTTCTCCTGTTTCACGATTTTTCTCTCATCGCGTTCAATTTGTCCGGCCAGTTCCAAATCCGACTTGCGCGGCTTGCGGATGTCGGTCTCGTCGCATTTCTCACATCTGGTCTTGACCAACATCATTTTGTCGGGGCATCTCTTGACACCCGAAGGCTGGAACTTGCCAACGCAGTTTTTATGGGGACAAATATATATAGCATTCTTCCCTTTTTCTGCTTCGGCAAGCACTACTTCCTTCCCGCAATCGGGGCACACCACCACATTTGACCACTCATACCATTCCGCCTGAGCATCTTTACTGCCACACTTGCCGCACTCAGCCTTGAACAGCGGCGACACCTGTTCCACGCACCATTGATACCACTCGTTGAAAGCGTTCTCCAGCTCGTCCAGGTCAACCGGCTCCACTTCCACTTGGGTTATCCACGTGGCAAGTGGATTTATGTCAATTCCGACGACCCGCCGCCGCAGCCTTAAAGATTCCACGACAGTCACTCCACCGCCGCAGAACGGATCCAGTATCAGATCGCCGGGATTGGTGTAGTGCTGGATGATGTGAGCGAATACATTGTGCGGACGTCTTGCCCAATACCGGTGCATCTTGTAAATGGCGGTATGAGACCGGGCGAGCACCGGTGACTGGAGCGGTTTGACGGGCTTGGTCTTAAGACCACTCTCGCGGTGAATCTGCTCGTCAATCATCTCCTGGATTGACCTTGGCTTAAGAATGCTGTTATTCTGCATGTTTTTCTTTCCTTAGTGTTTTGTCCTCCCTCACCCCTCCCCCCCAATCTTCCATACAACAACCTCCCTGCCCTGTGCCTTCAGCAACGGCGCCGCCATTTCCTGCATCTGCACGAGGATCCGAACCTTCTCCGCTATCGGTAACGCCGCCGAACGCCTGCGACGCGCCTCCCTGGCTGCGAACGCCCTCTCGGCTACGGTCCTCACTTTCGCCATTTGTCGAACTCCCTCATCCTTCATCCCTCATCCCTCATCCTTCATCCCTCATCCCTCATCCTTCATCCTTACATTCCCCCCAGCCTCGTCAGCACCATTTGCGCCGAGTTCTCGCTCAAGGAAAGGAACGTCGTTGGATGCACCCCGATCCAGACGATGAAGACTATTATCGCCGCCAGGATGACCTTCTCCGCCGTCGTCAGGTCGAGGAGCTTCTTGTTCGCATCGTTCGTCACCTCGCCGAAGAAGACCCGCTGATACATCCACAACAGATAGACCACCGCCAGGATCACGCCGGTGGCGCCGAGGATGCCGTAAACCGCCTTGGCCTTGAAGGCTCCCACCAGCACCAGGAACTCCCCCACAAACCCGTTCAGCCCCGGCAGCCCGACCGACGACAGCGCCACGATCATAAACAGCGTCGCATACTTCGGCATCACCTTCGCCAGCCCGCCGTAATCGGTAATCGTTCGGGTGTGCCGCCGCTCGTATATCACCCCCACCAGGAAGAACAGCGCCCCGGTCGAAAGTCCGTGGTTGATCATCTGGATGGTGCCCCCCTGCATCCCCTGCATATTGAACGCAAACAGCCCCAGCATCACGAAACCGAGGTGGCTGACCGACGAATACGCAATCAGCCTCTTCATATCGGTCTGCATCATCGTGACCAGCGCGCCGTATATGATCCCGATGAGGGCCAGCACCATCATCAGCCCGGCGAAGTGGTGCGCGGCATAGGGGAACAGCGGCAGGCAGAAGCGGATGAAGCCGTAGGTCCCCATCTTCAGCAGGATACCGGCCAGCACGATCGACCCGGCGGTCGGCGCCTCGACGTGGGCGTCCGGCAGCCAGGTGTGGAACGGGAACATCGGCACCTTGATGGCAAACGCCAGGGCGAAGGCTCCGAACAGGTAGAGCTGTGCCCGGTCGGGGATCTGTCCCAGGTGGAATATCCTGACCAGGTCGAAGGTGTTCTCGCCCGGGACGCCGTTGAAGTAGAGCCACAGTATCCCCACCAGCATCAGCAGCGACCCGACCATCGTGTAGAGGATGAACTTCACCGCCGCATAGACCCGGTTCGGCCCGCCCCAGACCCCGATCAACAGATACATCGGGATCAGCATCGCCTCCCAGAACACGTAGAACAGCACCAGGTCAACCGAGGCGAAGACCCCCAGCATCCCGGTTTCGAGCATCAGGAAGGTGATGTAGTAGGTCTTGACCCGCTGCTTGATGGCGGTGAACGACCCCCAGATGGCGAGCGGCGTCAGGAAGGTGGTCAGCATCACCAGCAACAGCGACACGCCGTCGAGCCCGATGTGGTAACGGATGTTCAGGGCTTCTATCCAGGGTCTATCGACCTCGAACTGCAGCAGGTCGCCGAGCCCGGAGGCATAGGCCCCCTTGCCCGGGTCGAAGCCGAATATCAGCGGCAGCGATACGACGAACGTCAGCGCCGAGGCCGCCAGCGCAATGCCCTTCGCGACCCCTTCAGACTGCCGCCGGACCAACAGTATCAGCAGTCCGCCGACCAGGGGGATGAAGATGGTCAGAGTCAAAAAGTCCATTTATTCTCAATTTTGGGGAGGGACGACCCCTGCTCCTGTCCCTGCGAAAGCAGGGATTCGCAGGGGAATGCTTCAGTCGTCCACAATCAGCCGGTTTGATGAATACCGGCAGGCGTTTGAGGGCAATTTAGTTTAATATTAAACAGTTTAACATTGCACGCTGTCCTGATTTGGTTGTGCTGTCAGGTGCCCCCACCTGACAGGAGGACAGGGCTCCGCACCTGTCCATTGTCATTCTGAATCCGTCAACTGTCGGATGAAGAATCCCTAATTGTCATTCCCGCGGACACCATCCTCTTTGTCATTCCCGACCTAATCGGGAATCCAGATTGTAACTTAACAATACCCGGATTGACAAGCAATTCGGGGCACCCGGCACCCACCACTTTTAATAATTAGACAAATGTAGACTAGTCAGCATCTTCAAACCTGTTCGGAATTACATCATAGGAATCCATTACTTTCATCACCGCGTTGAAGATTTTTTTATAATCACCCTTTATTCGGGGATTACGTGAAATTGCAGCAAATGAGTCTGATCTTGGTGATTGATCTTCTTGATCAGCATAATGATATGGATGATTAGTAAAATAAATAAAATTAAATGGATCGGTCTTAAATCCGTGACTTTGAATTATCTGATCAATTGATTTTGGTATCTCTTCGAACCAAGTTCTCTTGAAAAAAGGATCGTCGCTAGGAGGTAAGTTAAGGTCTATGAAAATTGCGTAGGGCATCTGTACATCTTTATCAAATGCTTTCCAAAGAAGATACTTAACACCGGCAACTTCATCTTCTGAACGATCTCCTGGGAAATTTAATATACCTGGTCGATGCCTACTTTTTGCCTCCACTGCAAATTTTTGCTTACTTGCTTTATGTTGAGCAATGAATTCAGGATGTTTTTTTGAAGGATCTGATTCTTCTTCAAAACTTATATCAAATCCTGCTCGAACGAATATAGAGGCAACGAATAGTTCATATCGAGCGCCCTGAAAATGATCTTTAAGTTTCAATCTTCTAACTACTTCATTCTGTAATGAGGAGTGATGTCTTAAGATGTATAGATCATAAGCAAGAAGCAGGTAGGCTTTTGTTATACCGTTAACATCTACATAAAATACATTTCCATCTCGTTCTCCATGCTTGTTAAGGTATTCATACATTGATTCTCGCCACTGTAATACTATATGTCTATCACTGAAGTCTTTTTGAATTTCGCCTTTACACCAATCCAAGCCTAACACATGTAAAACATACTCCTCAAGAAACTCATTAAAGAACTTCCAACGTTTTGACCAATATAGTGTATTTCCAACAGCAACGAACTTATAGCCACCAATGTCCTCATGAATTATTGGTTTTAAATCACCATATCTTTCTCTCCATTCTCTCGGCATCTTAAATCTTCTATTACCTTCAAAGTGCAAAATCTTTAGCATATCACCTTTAATACCGAGATCTTGATGTTTTTCATAGCAGCAGTATTTGTACTTAATACCGCTGCCGCATAAGCAAAGCTCATTCCTTCCTAATTTATACATTTTTTTGCTCATAATTAAAGTGCGATTTTATATTGGATTACTCACTCAATAAAAGGTTGCTCATATAACCGTATGGTAGAGATCTCTCAGTTATTATAATTCTTGGTAACTGATGCGTTCAACTAACATCCACCATCCATCACTGCTATCCAGTCGATGTAGTTGACCATCTTCGTCGACGCAATTAATCCTTGTTTTTCTATTATTTTGTGTGTCCCGTTTTGCTCGCCACTATCCTATCCCCGGCAACTTCGGATGTTTGTCTTTTCCCCTAATTAACTTTTTCGCCTCCTGAAGCGTCCCGCTGGTATCCGGAATATCCGGCTTCAATTTATCAAAGTAATTTTTTATCGTGTATATCTGAAGAACAGGGTAGTCCGTCCTACCTCCCGGCAGTTTCCACCTTCCCATTCCTGCGGCTTCAGCTATCATCCCTCTTGTCGGCTCTTCCAAAGCGATTATTAAACCCAGAGGAGACCCCTCCCTGTCCATAACCTGTTTCAGAGCGCGTATATCTTTGGGCTTATAGTCACCACCCTTGACCTCTATGATTACCTTGTGATGCTTGCGCTCATAATCTGTGAAGTATAGAAATCCGTCTATGCCGGTATCGCCTCCCCCTTTGCTCTTAAACGGCTGACCCTTTACCAGAGCATAAACTGCCCAAGCTTCAAACTGGAATTTGGAAGTCTTCGCGAGTTGAACTGCATCTTCATACGATTTGGGAATGCCGGTCTCTGTATATTGCACATTTGTAAACTTTGAGAGCCTGTCTTTTACGAGGCCAACCGCATAGTAGGTGATATCAATTCCAATCCACCTTCGACCAAGCATTTCGGCAGCGATAATGGTTGTTCCACAACCACAGAAAGGATCGAGGACAGTATCGTCTTCGTTGGATGATGCCTTTATAATCCGCTCCATCAACGCGACCGTTTTTTGAGTTTGATAGCCTTGTCGTTCTCTGTCTTGTGAACCCATTGGCATCAAGTCGTCCCATAAATTCCCATATTTCCTCCCAAGGTATTCATCTGCATATCGCTTATACCTCGGTCGTCCCTTCTTTGTCCAATAAATCAAATAAGGGTTCTCGGCAAGACGCGTATAAAATGTATCCTGTTGCCATCTCCAACCCAAATTGCTAATGACCTTCTTCCCCTGGATTATCCGAACTTCACCCTTACTATAGGCGTTGGAAGATTGTTCAAGTTTCTCATGCGTGAATCGTCGTCCAGTCTCTGATTCGATGTGAGGGAACTTCTCGTTTATTTCATCCTCAGATAGTTCCTCATATTGAGAATGAAAAGTGTATTTTTCACCTTTAGAATAGAAGAGGATAGTGTCATTCATCCTATCAAACGACTTTGTGGAAAGATGATGGCCAAGCGTCCTCTTCCAAATTATTTCATTGCGATAGTTCTGTATTCCGAAGATGTGATCAAGCAGAATCTTGAGATAATGGCTTGCGGTTGAATCGCAATGAAGGTATAGGCCGCCGGTGCCTTTGAGCCTCTTATGCAATTCCACCAGTCGGATTGCCATCATTGTCAGGTATGCCATCATATCGCTGGTGCTCAGAAACTGCTTAAACGCCAGCATAAGTTGTTTTAATTGATGAGAAGCGTAGTCAAGATGGATAAGCTCATCAAATATTTTCCCTGTATTTGGAGTCCATCTCCATGTATCTTCAAAAGCATCTACTTGAGACGCAGGCTGCCGTCCTGACTTGTCTTTGAAGATGACGTTATATGACCTTTGGCTGTTGAATGGGGGATCAAGATAGATAAGGTCCACCGAGCCATCTGGGATCTTCTCGCGAAGAACATCCAGATTGTCACCGTAATAAAGTTCGTTCATAGTACGCTCCTTTTAACCTGGATTCCCGCCTGCGCGGGAATGACGATAGCGGTCGCCGACTGATCCCGGGTCGTAGTCCGGGGCAGGCGTCGGCGTCCCTATGGACAGACAGGAATGTCTGTTCCACTACCCCCCCCTTTTATTCCCCCCCGCATAGCAGGGGGGAGATTCATCCTTCCGCCATCATCCTCCCCCCCTGCCTGCTTAAGGTCGCCGACTGAAGTCGGCGCTCCCCGTTCATCCTTCATCCTTCATCCCTCATCCTTCTCCCCTTCTTCCACCTTCTTGCACAGCCTCATCAACTCCTCCTGCTCCTCCGCCGCCAGCAGCTTCATACCGTCGGCAATAATCTTCACCGCCGACGGCTCGGCATACTCCATATACCACCTGCCAAACGAGGTTATGCCTATAACTATAAACCGCCTGTCAATCGCTCTTCGCCGCCTCGCCGCCATCTTCTTTTCCCGCAGCTTCTCGACCAAGTGAGTGATCTCCCCGTAACTTACCCCCAGTTCCCCAGCGATTTCCTTCTGCGTCATCGTCCCCTCGCGGTAGAGGAGTTCCAGCATCCCGAATTGTGCCTCGCTCAACTTGAATTTCCTCACCTGCCGGGACAGACTCCCTTTGATCGATAACGTCGCCCGGACGAGAGACCTGTAGCAGCTTATCGCCCTCACATCATCGTCGGACAGCTCCGGTGGCTTTTCTCTCGACAAAGTTGGTGTTCTCGTGTCCAGGTCTTACTACTTATGGAGCGTGTTCCACTTAAGGCGGACGATTGAAGTCGTCCCTCCCCGTCGCTTTATTAAGCCGCCCGCAGCCGGCTTGCCCCCTCATCCTCCCCCCTTCATCCTTCATCCTTCATCCTTCAATCATTCCCCCCCATCACTACGACCCAGTCGTCATCCGGCGGCTCGCGGCGCAGCGCCTGGATGAAGGATCTGGCAAGCTCGTCGTGCAGATTGCCCTCGACCTCGCCCCACTTGATCGCCTCCGAATCCCACCGCCAGTGTCCCACCGGGCTTAGTTCATTGCCCTCGTGAGCCGCCACCACCTCGCGGCAGTCACCCTCCGCCAGCCCGAAATAGACCTCCCGCAGGGTGAAGTTCTTCATAATGTAGATGTTCATGATGCGCATCTCTAATAAACAAGTTGTCAGATTACAAAGTGGAAAGTCTCAAGTCGCAAGTCGCAAGTCGCAAGTCCAGATATATTTCACCTGCTACTTGCGACTTGCGACTTGCAACTCATTTCCAAACCATATATCCGACCACCAGTATAATCCCGATCGCCATCATCAGGGCGTAGTTGCTGACCAACCCGGTCTGCACCCGCCTGATCACCATCCCCATCCAGCCCACCAGCTTCGCCAGCCCATTCACCAGCCCATCGACGATGGGTATGTCAAACCAGCGCCAGGCTCCGTCCCCGAAGGCAAGGGTGGTCTGAACGAAGGCATAATCGTAGATCTCGTCCACATAATACTTGTTGAGCAGCAGCCGGTAGAGCCATTTGGCCCGCGCGAGGGCCCGCTTCGGGGCTTCCGGATTGCGGATATACCACGCCCGCGCCCACAGTATCCCCCCCACCGCCAACGCCACCGACAGTATCATCACCAGGTATTCCGCCGAGACCGAATGATGACCGTGCATCACCGACAGCTCCTCGGCTATGCGGAACGACGGCGCCAGGAAGTGCTCGAGGCGCATCCCCCCGCCGAGGACGTGCGGGATCGCCACCCAGCCGCCGACAATCGACAGCAGACCCAGCACCACTAACGGCATGGTCATCACCGGAGGCGACTCGTGCAGGTGGTCCGCCTGATCGCGCCGCCCCCGCCAGCCGCCGTGGAAGGTCAAATATAGAAGACGGAACATATAGAACGCCGTCAGCCCCGCCGCTATCATCGCCACAACACCGACCGCGGGATGTCCCCCGGCAAACGACCTCCAGATGATCTCGTCCTTACTGAAGAAGCCGGAGAAGGGGGGGATGCCGGCAATTGCCACACAGGCCACCGCGAACGTCCAGTAGGTGGTCGGCAGCTTGCGCCTCAGCCCCCCCATATAGCGGATGTCCTGCGGGTCGCCGACAAAGCCCGCCCGTTCGTGAGCGTGTTGAATGGCGTGTATCACCGACCCGGCGCCAAGGAACAGCAGCGCCTTGAAGAAGGCGTGGGTCATCAGGTGCGTGATGCCGGCCGCATAAGCCCCCACCCCGCAACCGACGAACATATATCCAAGCTGCGATATGGTCGAATAGGCCAGCACCTTCTTGATGTCGTTGTTCACCAGGGCGATTGTGGCGGCGAAGATAGCCGTCAACACCCCCACCCAGGCGATGATGCTCAGGGTCGCCGGTGCCAGCGCGAAGAGAAACGAGTTCCGCGCCACCATATAGACCCCGGCGGTGACCATCGTCGCGGCGTGGATAAGCGCCGATACCGGGGTCGGCCCGGCCATCGCGTCGGGCAGCCAGACGTAGAGCGGTATCTGCGCCGACTTGCCGGTCGCGCCGAAGAACATACAGAGCGTTATCCAGAAGATGACCGAACCGGGCCCGACCCAATACCGCGCCTGCTCGGACACCCCGGCGTATGACAGGGTTCCGAAGGTCGCGAAGATCAGGAACAGCCCGATCAGGAAGCCGAAGTCGCCCACCCGGTTCACGATGAACGCCTTCTTGCCGGCGGTGGCCCTGGCCTCGTCGGTGAACCAGAAGCCGATCAGCAGGTAGCTGCACAGCCCGACCCCCTCCCAGCCGATGAACATTATCGGGTAGTTGTCCCCCAGCACCAGCAGCAGCATAAAGAAGACGAACAGGTTCAGGAACGAGAAGTAGCGCGGGTAGCCGGGGTCGCCGTGCATATAGCCGATGGAATAGATGTGGATGATGAACGAGACCCCGGACACGACCAGTATCATCAGCGCCGACAGCGGGTCGAGCAGCAGCCCGAACGGGACTTCGAGGCTCCCCGCCGCCAGCCAGGTGAAGAAGGTCCGGTCGATATGACGCTCGTGCACCGGCAGGCCAAGCAGCTCAACGAAGGCTGCTACCGACAGGACAAACGCTATCCCGATAACTGCCGAGCCTATAAATCCGACGGCCTTATCGCCTAATTTCCTCCCCAGAAGCCCGTTGATCAGGAACCCGGCGAGAGGGAGGAGTGGGATGAGGTAGAGGTGGTTGGACATTTATGTTTCTTGACTGTTACGATATTTCTTATATTAAGGGTGGCGGAATATTGTGCACATTCGCTTAGGAGGACAGGTCTCCGTACCTGTCTCTGTGAATATGGACGGGTGCAGAGCCCCGTCCTCCTTCAAAGTGAATCGATTTGGTGTCTACCATAAAGTGCCCCCATTAATATTAAGGGGTGCAGGTAATAGCGGACACTTTCAGACCCCCCCTTACGTCTGACCACGCGAAA
>MWJR01000142.1 GCA_002127415.1 Calditrichaeota bacterium AABM5.125.24 | reverse complement strand
TCCCCAGCACCTCGGTTACCTGAACGCCTGTCTGGTTACTCAATCCGCTCAGGAGGCTGGACTGGTCGAGTCGTGGCAGCCCCAGTCGGTTTTCGGCAGCGCCCAGGATGGCGGTCAGCATTTCGCGGTAGGACATCCCGGCCAGCTTGGCCATTTTGGCAAGGTGTCCGTCCCAGCACCAGCCGGGATTGGGATTGACCTCCAGCAGCTTCGGGTTGCCGGCCTCATCCAATCGCCAATCAAAGCGGCAGTAATCGCGGCACTCCAGCCGCTCAAACAGGCGAGCGCAGCAGGCCACGATGAACTTCTCCACATCCTCTGGCAGCTCGACCGGAACCGACTTCAGATTCCAGTATGGGGAATCGGGCAGCCACTTGGCTTCGTAGCCGCAGATTCGGGGCAACTCCGGCGGCAAGCTGGAATAGTCCTCCTCGACGATCGGTAACACGCTGTACGACTCAGGCGGGTTACCGATGATCCCTACCGTCAGATCCTTGCCGGTCAGGAACTCCTCCACCAGAACCGGTTTTTCGTAGCCGAACTGCTGACGGATTTCGGTTACGGCGTTTGCCAGCTCTTCGATGTTCCCCGCTACGCTCCGCTGGGTGATGCCGAAGCTGGAATCGCCAAAGTTGGGTTTGACGATGACCGGGAAGCCGACTGGCAGCTCCAGCACGGAATCTTCCGGTTTGACGAGGAAAGCCTCCGGTACCGGAATCTCCATCTCCTTTGCCAAACCGCGGGTCAGCGATTTATCGTAGCAGATGCCAAGACACTGCGGTCCCGCGCCGGTGTAGGACAGCCCCAGCATCTCCAGTAGCGCCGGCACATGCAGTTCGTGCAGCGCGTTGTTGCCGAAACCCTCGTCACAGAGGTTGAAGACATAGTTCACCTTCCCCCTGATAGCGGTCAGGTCGTGCAGCAGGCTGTCATGGTTGTCCAGGTAGTGAAAATGATAACCGGACAATGTACGCATGCCGTCCTTGAGTTGGTCGATTGTGTAGAGGTCGTCTTCGTCGAAGTGCGCTTGGGGCTTGAGTGGATCCAACTTGCGGGGGTCACCCATCACCACCGCCACCGCGCGCACCCCCGCCTTGGGCCGCCGCACCGGTGTCCACTCTTTCTTTGCCACAGCGCTGATAAGGAGCCGCCGCGCCATCATACCCAAGTCTTGGTTCCTCAGCGACTCCGTAGCCAGCTCGCCGTGATGGGCGATTTGGCTGAAGCCGGCGGACTCGAGCATCCGGATCAAATCCTCAGCAGTATAGAGTCTTTCAGCGTAAAACTGGTCCGCCACCACCCCTTTGCCTACATGCGTCACTACCTCCCGCGAGATCAACCGCTGGGTGTCGCGTGAGAGCGACCGTTCCCGGCAGACGAAGAGGTTGCGGTCGACCCATTCCCAGGAGCGGGGTTGAAAGTTGCGGCGCAGGTAGCTTCCGTCAGCGACATCCACCAGCAGTCTCCCACATGGCTTCAGCACCCGGAAGACCTCCTTCAACACCCGCAGGTCGTCCTCGACGGTGTCGAAGTAACCAAAGCTGTTACCCAATATCATCAGCGCGTCGAAGCGGTCGGGTGGATAGGGGATACGCCGGGCGTCCCCCTCGCGGAACTTCACCGCCAGCCCTTCCTTGCGCGCCTTGACCTTTGCGCGTTGGATGAGGTAATGTGACCTGTCGAGCCCCTCCAGATAGCCGAACCCCCGCCTCGCCAGTTCCAGCGTGTGTCGCCCCTGACCGCAGCAGAGGTCCAGCACCGCTTCTTCCGATTTCAACTTGAGGATGTCAGCGAACAACGTTACTTCGGCCGCAGTCAACTGCTGGTCGTCAATCACGTCGCCGTCAGTTTTTACATAGATGGCGTTGAAGATGCGTTGCCACCAGTCTGGCTTGACGTGCGCTTCAAGGTCCTGTACCAGGCCAAGCGACCTCCGGTTGTCCCGACTGCCACGAGCCTTCCTTCCGTTTTCGGTTTTCACTTTACGATTTAGACCTCTTCAACCGTATTCCCTCATTCTCTCCTTCGCGTGATTTTTCCCGCGGTAGCCGCACGTCTCAGCATAGCAGGGTAACAGCACGCTGCAACACCGAGTCGAAGCGGGGTTGCGGCTGTCTGCAGAATATAATTTTTTTTGCGCGAAATCAAAGTGGAGAGGTTGGGGCACACCGGACTTCCGCAATTAATGTCCGCTCTAACGGACCAGTGCCGCCTTTTGGTGCAGGGAGTGGCGGTTCGCTCAGAGCCAGATGAGATAGACTCCTGCCGCCAGCTGTTGTCCGTCGAAGTGGGTCGGTGGCAAAACGGACACGAAGAGCTGAATGAACAATCTCGAAAGCCGTTACGCCGATCACCTGCGAACTCTCCAGCTCGCCGGTGAGATTCACAGCTTCAGCTTCGAGCGGCACAACCTGAAGCTGGCAGATCGGACCTATTACAAACCGGACTTCGAGGTGATGATGCCGGATGGCACGGTTGAATTCCACGAGGTGAAGGGCTACATGCCGGAAGATGCCAACGTCAAGCTCAAGGTCGTAGCGCAACAGTTCCCGCAGTATGTTCCCGCTTGGATAATAATAAAGAGGAAGCCCGATCATATGATCGGGCTTATCTCCTTGCCCAGCAGCGGAGAGGGTGGGATTCGAACCCACGGCAGGATTGCTCCTGCACACGCTTAGCAGGCGTGGGCCTTCAGCCGCTCGGCCACCTCTCCCTATGGGAGTCGTCAGTTATCAGTTATTAATGGGGGTGGAATATTGTGCACATTCGCTTAGGAGGACAGGTCTCCGTTCCTGTCCATGTGAATACTCGAACACCATTGATGGACGGGTGCAGAGCCCCGTCCTCCTTCAAGGTGAATCGATTTGGCATTTCTTAAACCCCCTTGTGTGTCGTAGTAAAGTAGGATGGGTGAAGTGAAACGAAACCCATCATTATGTCCGGTGGGTTTCGCCTGCGCTACACCCACCCTACTTACTTGTGTGTCGTAGTAAAGTAGGATGGGTGAAGTGAAACGAAACCCATCATTATGTCCTTGTGTGTCGTAGATGTCGTAGATGTAGCCTTTCAGGGACACCTCCCCCCATTATTCATTATTCATTATTCATTCGGTGAGAGCAGATCGAGCAGCGTGGAGATGTTCTTTTTCATCTCACTCCGTTCGACGATCATATCAAGGAAGCCGTGCTCCAGCAGGAACTCCGCCGACTGGAAGCCTTCCGGCAGGTCCTGGCCGATGGTCTGCTTGATGACGCGAGGGCCGGCGAATCCGATAAGCGCTTGTGGCTCGGCGACACAAACATCGCCCAGCATCGCAAACGAGGCTGTGGTCCCGCCGGTGGTGGGATTGGTCAGCACCGAGATGAACGGCTGAGGGACGCGGGAGAGCCTGGCCAGCACAGCCGAAACCTTTGCCATCTGCATCAGCGAGAAGACCCCCTCCTGCATCCGCATACCGCCGGAACAGGCGACGGTTATCAGCGGCGACGGCGCTTTGGTGGCACGGGTTATGGCACGGCAGAGCTTCTCGCCCACGACCGAGCCCACACTTCCCCCCATAAAGGAGAAGTCCATCACCGCGAGCTCGACATGACGCGAATCGATATTACCGGTCAGGCACCGCACTGCATCGGACATCCCGGACGCCTGCACATTCTTTGCCACCCGTTCGGGGTATTTGATGGTATCGCGGAATTTTAGTGGGTCGGCTGCCTGCAGCCCGGTGTCGTGCTCGGTTCTCCCTTCCGAATCCAACAGTAGTTCAATGTAGGTATCCGACGGCACGCGGAAGTGATAGCGGCACTTGGGGCATACATTCAGCAGCCGGTCCAGCTCCTTGCGGTAGAGTATCTCGCCGCAGGCGTCGCACTTGACCCACACCCCGTCGGGGATGCTGCGTTTGCTGGTGGTGGTCAGCCGCTCGCGTGACCGCTTAAACCATGGTGTCATTGTCTATGGCATTTCTATGTAAGGGCGCATGGCCGTGCGCCCCTACGAAATTAATCGGTTGAAGATAAGGGCGTCCTCTCTGCCCTGGTAGTATCCGGACTCGACCGCCATCTGCGTGAACCCCTCGGCCTCGTAGAAGGCGATGGCGGCCTCGTTGGAGGAGCGCACTTCGAGGGTAATGCATTGCCATCTTCTTAATCTTGCGGTTTCATACAGTTTTTGCATCAGCATCCGTCCCAGCCCCCGGCGGCGGTAAGGGTGATCTATGACCAGGTTTGCCAGATGTATCCGGTCACGGTCGGGCATAGCGATGAGGTATCCAATAAGGTTGCCGCCTGCGAAGAGCCCCCAGCAGATGTTACCCCCCATAATAGTGATAAGGAAGCAGTGCTTTGGCCAGGGGTCGGAGAAACTGCGCCTCTCGATCCTGGTTACCCAATGCAGATCGCCTGGCTCCAGGTCGCGAACCACAAGGTCATCAGCGTCCGATTTCACGATGCAGCAACCTTCATTCCCCTCAAATAATCAGCTACTTTAAGGGCATCTATGACCGGTTCGACGTCGTGCACCCTCACCACATCGGCACCGGCTTGAACGCCTGCCACAACCGCTGCGATGGTTCCCGCCAGCCGCTCGGTGACCGGACGGTCGGTCAGCGTCCCAATGAACGACTTGCGCGACGGCCCGAGCATCACCCCGGCTGCCAGCCCCTGAAGCTCGCCTAAACGACGGATAAGCTCGAGGTTGTGATCGAGCAGCTTGCCGAACCCGATGCCGGGATCGACCAGAATCCGGTCGCGTTTCACCCCACCCGTCTCGAAGCGGTGGACCGCTTCAGTCAGATAGCCCTTGATCTCACCCATCAGATCGCCATATGTCGGGTTCTGCTGCATATCACGTGGCGTTCCCTTGATGTGCATCAGCACCACACCGGCGCCGATCCGGGCCACGACTTCAGGCATCCCCGGGTCGAAGTTCCCGGCGCTGATGTCGTTGACGATATGGGCTCCCGCCGCAAGCGCCTTACCTGCGACATCAGCCTTGTAGGTGTCGATGGAGATCGCTGCTTCCACCTTGCCGGCCAGCGCCTCGACCACCGGTATCACCCGGGCCAGCTCCTCGTCGAGCGAGATCGGTTCGCTTCCGGGACGGGTCGATTCGCCGCCGATGTCAATTATATCGGCACCTTCAAGGGCCAATCGTATCCCCCTCTCCACAGCAGCATCGAAGGCAAACGCCTCACCGCCGTCCGAAAACGAATCCGGAGTCACGTTGATGACCCCCATCACCAGCGTTCTGGTGCCGAGGGGGAATCTCAGGCTGCGAGCGTGAAAGTGACGTGTTGAGGGTTCCAATTGGTTAAGGTTTTCTCTATGAAGTGAACACATTTGTAACCCCCCCTTTAGCCCCCCCCTGCATTAGCAGGTTGTGTCACCATAAGGTTCGGTGTGTCCGCCGAGCCGGGTTCTTGGGACCTGCCGGAAAATGGCGTCAGGTTGAGAACCTGACACCGCGATAGACGGATAGCAAATCTGCCCGCGTGACGCCCGTCACCCTGATATTTGATAGTTCCTCCCGCACGATATAGCGAGGAACCATCTTTTTAATATAGATTGCTTCGGCGCTTAGCGCCTCGCAATGACACAAAAACTGACCGCTTAAAGCCTTTCAATATAGCTTATTCGGATCTCGCGGCCGATGCTCTCACCGCCGCGAAACCGCTTCTTCTGGTTGTTCAGGATATCGCGCAGGTGAAGGTCGAGCGCCAGCCTTTCGGCGAAGCTGAGACGCAACCCGACGTTGAGATAGCCGCGGCCCTCCCCGTATCCGTCGGTGTCATTCTCGTCATCGAGAGCGGCAGTCCATTCAGAGATGATTGCCAGTTGCTGCACCAGCCGCAGATCCAGGGCAGCGAAGAGGTCGAGCTGTCCATCATCACCCTCTGCCGGGTTCATATTGACCCCGAAGTGGAGCCCGGTCTCGCCCAGATACCGCCAGAGGAAGTTCTTGCCCAGCGCGGCGTAGAACCACTTGGCTTTGAACTGATAACGGTCGGTGGAGTCATTCCAGTCGCCGTAGCCCTGATTGTTGTAACCGACAGCCAGTGCTGGGAGGAGGAGGCTCTCGTCCATCAATCGGCAGGAGGCGGTGATCCCCGGCTGGGGGTTCCAGTCGGGCCGGGTGAACCCGATGATCCCGGTTCCGCCGTAGAACAGCCCCAATGAGAAGCGCCTGAACAGGCCGACCGTGAACCCCGCCAGCACCCCGCCGTCCGGATAGGCGCGCAGCTCGAAGTCGTAGCTGCCGGGTTCCGGTCCGCCGGCTGAGGGGCAGTCGATCAGCTTCTGGAGCGGCCGCTGAGCCAGGTCCTGTGCCGCCGCCCCCCAGGATAAGAGGAGGAGAACCCAGAGGGCAGCGTGCAGGAGATGAATAGCCCGGCGAACTGGACTACATCGTGTGGGATTGATCTTCATCACAAGTCTAACCAGGGCGATTTATAGTTGCATTTTACCATTCTGAACCCGCTGGTAGATGTAGGATGGGTGAAGAAACCCATCATTATGTCCGGTGGGTTTCGTCCGGCAGCTGCCGGACTACACCCACCCTACTTACTGCGAGGTGTGTAACCAGCACTCATCATGGGTCATAATATAAACGAAATTCGCGGCTTCACCAACCGCGACTGTCCATCCTTTGTTATAGATGTGTGGCCCGAGTAGCCTTGTCCTCGCGAAGCTTGTCCCCGACTATGATCGGGGGGCGGGGATTGATGTCCGGGTTTCTCCTAGCGCAGGGTGGTTCGGGCAGCTCGCAACCCGGGTTTCTTCTGTTCCTGTCAGGCAATGTCATCTGTCTGCGCACAAATCCGCCTACGGTGGATGGCGGACAGAGCCTGCCCCAGCGAAAGCTGGGGAATGTCCGCCCTCCCCTTGATATAAAGACTAAAGCGGCAGCCCCATCATCCCGCCCATAGGTCCCGCGGCCTGTGCCAGTCGCTCCTCGGAGCGCTCCCTGACCTCTCTAACCGCCTGATTTATAGCCGCCATCACCAGGTCTTCCAGCATCTGGACGTCGTCCGGATCGACCGCTTCTGGATCAATCTTGAGCGACACCAGTTCCATCCGGCCGTTGACCTTCGCCACCACCGCGCCACCCCCGGCGGAGCCCTCCGCCTCCATCTGTGCGATCTCCTCCTGGGCTTTGGCCAGCTCAGCCTGCATCTTCTGGGCTTGTTTCAACATCTGGCCCATCTGCCCTTTGGGTCCTTTCATCTGGATCTCCTGTGATAATGGATTTTCTTAGGGATGTTTGAATAGTGTTAATGGGTAATGGGTATATCTTTATACAGGTGTGGCGGACATTCCCCAGCTTTCGCTGGGGCAGGCTCTGTCCGCCATCCGCCGCAGGTGGATTAGTCCTCTATTTCTCACCAAAATCCATCTTTTGATAGGGGCATGTCCGCCGCAGTTGCCGCCTGTTCTTGCGGCAGTTCGCTCCAGTCCAATTCGCTGCCGTGCATACTATGGGGGATAAGGAACACCGTGAAGGTGACGACTGTCGCCCCGACCGTCCACCACCGACCCCTGTGCTCACCACTTTCGCCCCTGAGCCTCCAGATCGCGATCAGCCAGGCCAGGGCCATCACCGCGGTCTTGTTGTCGGTAAGGTCTTCGCCGAGCGGCCAGCCGGTCCAGAAGGCGCCGAAGGCATATCTCTGCACAATCGGCCCGAGGATGAGCCCCCCGACGACCACCAGAGCCAGCGTCACCCAGGCCAGGGGGCGGGTCTTGTGCCTGAATATCGCTGCCAGAGCCGTGCGAGCCGCCATCAGCAGAGCGGCGAACATTGAAAGGATATGTGGTATCAGCACCCCCGCCGGCACCGCCCCCTTGAAGCGGATGACCGCCGACTCACCGGATGGCAGAACCAGATTATCCACCCCGCGCCGGAGCAGGACCTTATACTCGAGCTTGCCAGCGGGTGGCTGATGGGGCAGGTAGGCCACCAGCCGACCCTCCTCCCACACCATCGGCACCTGCTGCAGCGGTTCGTCGAGTTTATATCGCTTCCAGATCACCAACCCCTCGGCCATCGAATCGTTGATCTTTATCTCGACCGGGTGATCCCCTTCGCCGCCGTGGGTCCGTTTGAGGCTGTAGGTGAACTCGGTCGGCCCCAACTGTGCTGACGCTTCAATCGGATATGTCGGCCCGGTCTGGCGCTGGTAGGTGGCGACGCCGAGGGTGAACCCCAACGCCAGCAGCCAGAGAAGTAAGTAGCGCAGAGTCGTCAATTTCGTATAATACTCTTCAGCTTTTTGAATATCCGGGTGGCCTGTCCAGCCTTGTCCCCGCGAAGGCGGAGATTGCTGGACAGATTTATCCTGAAGGTCGCCGACTGAAGCATGCCCCCGCGAAAGCGGGGGTCAGCGCTCCGCGTATAATGTTTTCCTTACGTCTTCAATTTCTTCTTCCTGGCCGCCGGGAAGAGGACGTTGTTGAGGATCAGTCTGTATCCCGGTGAGTTCTTGTGCAGCTCCAGGTTAGTCGGGGGGTCGCCGACGAAGTGACGGTAGTCCTCCGGATCGTGGCCGCCGTAGAAGGTCCAGAATCCCTGGCCGTAGTTGCCGTGCAGGTATTTGACCTCTTCGCGCCCCTCATACTGCCCCATCACCACCACCGACGGCTTGACCAGCGACCGGCGGAAGGAGGTGGTCTGCCCCATAAACCCCTTCACCACCGCGGTGTGACACTGGGTCAGCATCGTCGGCACCGGGTCGTATTTGGCTGAGAACTCGAACAGCGTGAAGTAGTCCCCCTCCTCGCCCTTGTAGCCCCGCCCCGACTCCATCGTCATATCGATGTCAGAGAACTCGTAGATGTTCGGGTCGGTAATGAGTGTGAAGTTATAGAAGGCCAGAGACTTCGAATAGTCGAGCCGCTTCTGTGCATCCGGGTCGGGCGGGTCGCCGTCATAAGGAATGTCCACGATATCCACCCCCTCGGCGGCAAGGGCGATGTCGAAGCTGTCGGTTCCCGAACACATCGAGAACAGGAACCCGCCCCGCCGGACATATACCTTGATCTCCCGCGCCACCGCCTTCTTCAGCTCGCTGACCGACGGGTAGCCCCAGCGCAGCGCTCGCGATTCGTCCCGCGCCAGGTGCTCCTGATACCAGGCGGCGTTCTTGTATGAGCGGTAGAACTTCCCCAATTGGCCGGTGAAATCCTCGTGATGCAGGTGCAGCCAGTCGTATTGGTCGAGGTTCCCGCGCAGGACCTCGTCGTCGTAGATCTGGTCGAACGGGATCTCGGCGTAGGTCAGCGCCAGCATAACTGCGTCGTCCCACGGATCGTAGCCTTCCGGGGCATAGACCGCGATGTGGGGGGCCTTCTCGAGCGGCACCGCCTCCATATTCGATCCCTCGATCTCGGCATAAATCCCGGCCGTCTGCGGGCCGGTCAGGGTCTCGAAGGTCACTCCCCTGATCCGGCACAGCCGCTCGAGCTGCGGGTAGTGGTCGCAGATAAACGAACCGTGGCGGTAGTTGAGCAGCCACTCGGCCTTGCCTCCCTGCTTGACCGTCCAGTAGGCGATGCCGTAGGCCTTCAGGTGGTCGCGCTGGGACAGGTCCATCGGGATCAGAAGCCTGGGGGCGGCGTTGATTGAAGTGGCAGCAATTAAAATATAATAGATAGCAACTATGAGTGATTTGAAGATTTCCTTAAGCATATTCTCTAAATAGTATCTATGAAGTGACTCTATAAGCGATCTTTGATTTCCCCCCTGCTATTGCAGGGGGGGAGTAAGGGGGGGTATGTGTTTTTCAACCAAACAAGAATTCACTTGTTACATTTCTCGCTTAGAGGAAAGTCATCAAAGTATTTCTCTCTTCTATTTTCTGTTTTGAGTTCTCTATTAATGGGGGCAGATTATAGTGC